>JBOGFO010000091.1:0-5878 GCA_050743445.1 Acidimicrobiia bacterium | reverse complement strand
CGCCGACCCCGCCCCCGCCGACCCGGCTCCGGCCGACCCGGCTCCGGTGCCGGTCGACCCCACCGAGGACGTCCCGGACATGCCCGAGGACCCCGACCCCGACCAGCAGGACCGCTTCGCCCGCTGGGCCGAGCGGTGCCAAAGCTGGGCCGAGGCCCGGGCCGAGCGCTTCGAGGCCGACGGCCGGCCCGAGAAGGCCGAGAAAGTCCGAGCCTGGGGAGCCAAGTGCCAGGAGCGGGCCGAGAAGTGGCGTCAGCGGGCCGCCGAGCGCGCCGAGCGCCGGGCCGAGTGGCGCGAGCAGATCGCCGAATGGCGGGCCGAGTGGCGAGCCCAGCTCGAGCAGTGGCGTGCCGAGTGGAAGGCCTTCGTCGACGAGTGGCGAGCCCAGTGGGAGCAGAACAAGGCCGAGTGGCAGCAGATGCTGGCCGAGTGGCGTGCGAACCACCCCCGCCACGAAGGCTGGGGCCGCGACCGCCACGACGGCGACGACAACGACGGCGATGACGACGGCGACGACAACGGCGACGACGACGGACGCCGCGGCGACGACGGCCGCCGTGGCGACGACAACCGTGGCGACGATGACGACGACGACGACGGCGGCGACGACGACAACGACGGCGACGGCCGCCGTGGCGACGGCGACGCCGAGCGAGTCAGCTTCCGCGACGGCCGCGAGCACCGCGGCTAAACGAAAGGCTCCACTTCTCCTCCCAAGGTTGCGGTGAGGACACCCCGAGGGGAGGGCTCCGGCCCTCCCCTCGACGCGTCCGGACAGTTAGCTTTCCCGGACATGGAACTCCGACCACTCGGAGCCTCCGGTCTCGAGGTCAGCGCCCTGTGCCTCGGATCGTGGCTCACCTTCGAGGTCATGGACCGCGACGAGGGCCTGGCCGTCATGCGAGCCGCGCTCGACACCGGCATCACGTTCTTCGACGACGCCTGCTACGACGACCACACCGGCCAGGCCCCGATGCGGACCGGATGGTCCGAGGTCCTCTTCGGCGAGCTGTTCCGGAAGACCGGCCATCCCCGGGACGAGATCGTCATGGCCAACAAGCTGTGGTTCGAGTTCTTACCCGACGAGAGCGTGGAAGCCGAGCTGAACGGCTCGCTGGAACGGCTGGGCACCGACTGGATCGATGTCGTCTACTGCGCCGCGCCCCCCGAGGAGCTCCCCGTCCCCGAACTCGTGGCCGCCCTCGACTCCCTGGTGGCCAAGGGGAAGCTGCGGGCCTGGGGCGGGCTCAACTGGTCACCGGAGCTGCTGGTGGAAGCCCACCGTTTCGCCACCGCCGAGGGCCTCACGCCTCCGACGGCCGTGCAGCTGCCCCACAACGTCATCGACCGGGGCTACGTGGAAGGGCCGTCCGCTCGGAAGGCCTTCAAGAAGACCGGTGTCGCCGTGGTCGCCTCCCACTGCCTGGCCGGGGGCCTCCTCACCGGCAAGTACAACCATCCCGGCGCCACCGGTCGCCACGGTCCCCAGAGGATCGAGAAGCTGCGCGAGCGGGGTGTCCTCGACCGGATCGACCGGTGGGCGGCGCTGGCCGGCGAGCACGGCGCCAGCGTCGCCCAGCTGTGCCTGGCGTTCAGCCTGTCCCGCCCGGCGGTCGCCAGCGTGTGCTTCGGGGCCAAGAGCACCGCTCAGCTGGCCGAGGACCTCGGCACGCTGTCCGTGGCCGGCGGGCTCCGCCAGGCCCTCGTCCGCCTCGACGACGACACGGGCCCGCCCACCGACCCCGACCGGGGCAGCCCGCCTTAGTTAGACGATGCGGCGCTCGGTGGCCCAGCGGGTGAGCTCGTGGCGGCTCGACAGCTGCAGCTTGCGCAACACCGACGAGACGTGGGTCTCAACGGTCTTGACCGACAGCGACAGCTGGCGGGCCACCTCCTTGTAGGCGTAGCCCCGGGCGATGAGCCGCAGCACCTCCCGCTCCCGGGCGGTCAGCTGATCGAGCTCGGGGTCGGCGGGGATGGGGACCGTCCCCGCGAAGGCGTCGAGGACGAAGCCGGCCAGCCGGGGGGAGAAGACGGCGTCGCCGGCCGCCACCCGCTCGATGGCCTCCGCCAGCTCGATCCCCGAGACCGACTTGGTCAGGTAGCCCCGGGCCCCGGCCCGGATCACGGCGATGACGTCCTCGGGGGCGTCCGACACCGACAGGGCCAGGAACAGGGTGGCGGGCTGGGTGGCCAGCACCCGCCGGATCACTTCGGCGCCGCCGCCGCCGGGGAGGTGCACGTCGAGGAGGACGACGTCGGGCCCGGTGGCCAGGATGCCGGTCACCGCCGAGTCGACGTCGGCCGCCTCGCCGACGACCGTGATCTTCGGGACACCCCCGTCCCCGAGGGCGGCGCCCAGCTCGCTGCGCACCCCGGAGCGCACCAGGGCGTGATCGTCGACGACGAAGACCCGCTTCACTTCTTCTCCTGACTTCGTTCGAGGGGCACGGACAGCTCGACCTCGGTGCCCTCGCCCGGGGTGGAGCGGACCTCGGCTGAGCCGCCGTGGCGCCGGACCCGGCCCAGCACCGAGTCGGCCAGGCCACGCCGGTCAGGCGGGACGCCATCGGGGTCGAACCCGGCACCCCGGTCGCGGACGAACAGCGACACCCGGTCGGGTTCGACCTCCAGGTAGACGTCGACGGCGTCGACGCCGGCGTGGGTGGCGGCGTTGCGGGCCGCCTCCCGGCCGGCGGCCACCAGCGCCCGGGCGACATCGTCGAGGGGGGCGTCGCCCACCAGCACGGCGTCGATGCGGACGCCATAGGTGTCCTCCACGTCGGCCAGCTCCCGGCGCAGCAGGCCGGCGACCCCGTCCGGCGCGACGGGGGCCGGATTGCCGTAGAGCCAGTCCCGCAGCTCCCGCTCCTGGCGCCGGGCCAGGCTGCGGACCTCCTTGTCGTCCGCGGCCCGCTTCTGGATGAGGGCCAGGGTCTGGAGCACGCCGTCGTGGAGGTGGGCGGCCACATCGGCCCGCTCCTCGGACAGGATGCGCTGGCGGCGCTCGTCGCCCAGGTTGCGGGCCAGGCGGGCCAGGCCGGGCCCGAGCATGAGGGCCAGTCCGGCCACCACCACCGCGGCCCCCGCGGCGCTGCGGCCGATCGTGCGCATGTCGGAGACGGCCGCCAGCATGGCCACGCCTCCGGCCAGCACCAGCGTGATACCGAGCGCCACCCGGAGGGGCCGCATCCGGCCGCCGGCGAACGGGCCCCGCTCGCCCGACCGGCCTCCCCACACGACGGCGGCGCCGGCACAGGCCAGGACGGCCGGGATGAGGATGCTCCGGGGCAGCCAGGACGACACCTCGGCCACGATGAGGACGGCGCCCACGACAATGGCCGCGCCGGCCAGCGCGTCGCCGGGCGAACCGGGGCGGCGGCTCGGCTGCCTGGTCCCGGCGGTGTCGTCGACGGGGAGGAAGGCCCAGCCGGCCAGGTAGCCGATCACCACCGGCGGTCCGGCGGCCAGGGCGAGGAGCACCATGCCCACCCGGACGGCGACGACCGACAGCCCGAAGCGGCTGGCCAGTCCGGCGCACACGCCGGCCAGCCACCGGCCCTGGCGGCGACGGGTGAAATCCATGCTTGTGATGATCGCACCGGCCGGGTGGATCGACCATCAGGAACCGCCCTCCCGGCGCGGGGGTCGAATCAGGGTTCGCTCAGGGTCATCCCCGATACCGCCCGGCGGCCGGGAAGCGCAGGATGGCCCCCATGACCGACGACAATCCTTCCGGGGGCACCCCGGGCCCCGGGCCTTCCGGGGGCACCCCGGGCCCCGGGCCTTCCGGGGGCTTCGGCCCCTACGGCCTGCCCTCTTCCGTCGCCCCTCCGCCTCCGCCCCCGCCGCCCAGCCGTCCCTTCCTCGTCCGGGCCCGGGACAACCGCAAGCTGGGTGGGGTCGCCGGCGGTGTGGCCACCGCGGCCGGCCTCGACCCCACGCTGGTGCGCGTGGGGATGGCGGTCGGCGCGCTGACGGGCTGGGCCATCCTCGCCTACCTGATCGCCTGGATCATCCTCCCCGAGGAGGATGAGGCGCTCGGCCGGACGCTCGAGCCCGCGCCCGAGGACAAGGCCCGGCTGCTGCGGATCGGCCTGGCCGTCATCGCCGGCCTCGGTGCCCTGCAGGTAGCCGGGGTCGTGGCCGGGATCGCCTTCGCCGTGTTCGGCACCATCGCCGCCCTGTTCTCCCCCTTCATCGATCCCTTCGCCGGGGACTACGGCGGCTTCAACCCCGACTTCCCCGTCCGGGGCATGTTCGGCCTGCTCCTCCTGGTGGGCGGCGGGATCTACCTCCTCCGACGCCGGACCGGCGGCGACGGCGACCCGCCCTTCGGCGGCGGCTTCTTCCCGCCCGGGCGTGGCGGCACCCCCCCGCCGCCGGTCCCGGGTGGGGGTTCGATGCCTCCTCCGGGCGCCTCCCGTCCGTCCGGCGGCCCCGCCGAACCGGGGGCCCCGCTTTTGGGGCGGAACTGGCGCAGCGCCACCGAGTGGCTCCTCCTCGCCACCCGGGCCTCGGGCTGGCTCCTGGCCATGTGGTTCACCCTCGCCGGCGCCGTGGTCGCCGCCCTGTGGGCGCTCGACGCCATCCAGATCCGCTTCCCCCTCCTCCTCGCCGTCTTCGCCCTGGGCGCCCTCGGGCTGTTGGGCACCGTGCTCGTCCGGGTCCGGCGACCGGCGCTCCTGGCCGCGGCGGCGGCCGCCCTCCTCGTGCCCACCCTCCTCACCCTGGTGCTCGGACAGTGGAACGGCATCGCCGGCTACCGGGTGGCGACGCCCGCATCGGTGGCCGAGCTGCCCTCCGTCTACCGACACGCCGCCGGCGAGCTGCGCCTCGACCTGTCCGACCTGGCCCTGCCGGCCGGGACGACCGAGGTGAACGTCGAGATGGGAGCGGGCGAGGTCTCGATCACCGTCCCGTGGGATGCGGAGATCGAAGGCGTGGCCCGGGTCGGCATCGGCGAGTTCAACCTCCTGGGCCGCAGCCAGGCCGGTCTGTCCCTCAACGGCGAGGTCCGCTCCGAAGGGGAGCCCGGCGCCCCCACCATCAAGGTGGCCGGGCGGGTGTCCTTCGGCCAGCTCAAGCTCTTCCGCCAGGCTCCTCCCGCCACCATGCTCGCCCTGCGCGCCGGCAACGCCGTCCAGTTGCAGTGCGCCGAGGAGCTCGACGGGCTGCGCTGCCTCGACCCCGACGGCTACGCCACCCCGGCGCTCCAGTGCCTCGTGTCCGGCGAGCTGCAGACCATGTGCCGTCCGCCCGACCAGACCCTCGAGGTGAGCAGCTTCCCCGGCGACCGGACCGGGCTGCGGAGCTGCTCCGTCCCCGCCGGCGGCGGCCTGGCCACCTGCACGGCCGTCCCCATCACCACCGAGGGCCCGGCCCCCGCGCCGGACGACCCCGAGGCGCCGGAAGCCCCGCCGGCGCCGGAAACGACACCGACCACCGCACCGGCTTCACCGGCCCCGTCCATGCCGCCCGGCCAGTACGTCTGCGACTTCCCGCCCGACGGCGGCCCCGCCACCTGCCGCCCCGCCTGACCGGCCCTCCCTCCATCCCGCGTTAGCAAACCCGTCTCCCAGCCGGGTTTGGCTAACGCGCGATGGGGGGTCGGGGGTCAGGGGCGGTGGACGATCCGGCCGCCGGCGACGGTCAGGCGGACGGTCCAGGCGTCGTCGATCAGGACGAGGTCGGCGTCCATCCCGGGGGCCAGGTGACCCTTGGTGGACAGGCCGAGGGCGGCGGCGGCGTTGGCCGAGGTGGCCCGCCACAGGTGCTCCCAGGACCAGCCGCTGGCGGCGGCGAAGTGGCGCAGGGCCACGTCGAGGGTGAGGACGCTGCCGGCCAGCCGGCCGTCCGCCAGCCGGACGGCCCCGGC
>JBOGFO010000090.1:0-6873 GCA_050743445.1 Acidimicrobiia bacterium | reverse complement strand
CCCGGCACCTACCCGTACCACTGCAAGATCCATGGCGGTCCGGGCGAGGGGATGTCCGGCACGGTGAAGGTCACCTGACCAGCCCCCTTCCCTCGGCGACCTGAAGTCAGGGTCGCGGATTGCGTTCGAAGAGCGCCCACATGCGATCGGCGATGTCGATCCGATCGGGTCCCGCCGGCCAGTTGTGCGACTGGAAGCCGTAGACCCGCCAGACGACCTCGACGCCGGACAGGCACGGCGCATAGCGGATCGCTTCGAGGAGCACCCCGGGTTCGGACGACCCCGGGGCCGGACAGCCGTTGCGGGAGATCCATTCCTCGCGGTTGGCCACCCCGATGGGGTAGGACGAGATGGGGTCGAGGAGGCTGTGGAAGATCCCCACGGCCACGGGCCGGCTCGGCACGCACGCGCCCCCGAACCCGGCCGGGCTGGCCCCGCCGTAGGCGGCGACGGCGGCGATGACGTCCGGGATGTCGCAGGCCAACCGCTCGACCATCATGGCGCCGTTGGAGTAGCCCTCGGCATAGACCCGCCGCGGATCGACACACCACCGGGCCGAGATGTCGGCCACCAGGTCCCGGAACCAGGCCACGTCGGGTGAGCCGGCGGCGAAGTCCCAGCGGCGCTCGACGCCGTCCGGGAAGGCGACGATGAAGCCGTGGTCGGCGGCGTAGGCCGGCCAGCCCGTCTCCCGCTCGTGCTGGCCGACGGGTTCGCCGTAGCCATGCAGGCTGAGCAGCAGCGGGACCGCCGGGCCGGAGAGACCCTCGGGGACGTGGAGGTCGTAGGTCCGATCCCCGAGCTGACGGGCGACCGTGCCGGCCGTGGGCTCGAGCGAGCACCCACCGGCGGGGGCCGCCCCACCGACCGTGGGATCGGCCGCCGCGACCAGGGCGGATGCGACCACCATCCAGGCGGCCGTCAGAACGTGGACCCGTCTCGCCCTCGGCAACATGGCGTTCTCCGTTCTCGCACCCGTCGGGCACGTCGTCCACCAAACCGACGGTGGGCGAGATGGGGAAATTCGCCCGGATTGTGCCCGATTACACCGCGCGCACGCGGTTGTTCTTCGGGTTGTGCTCGAGCTCGACGAGCCCGAGGTGCTCGAGGAGGGGCGGGACGTACATGGCGAAGCGCCCGCGGTAGCCCTTGCGCAGGCCGTACCAGCCGCCCACGGGGTTCGCCTCCGAGCGGGCCCACGCCTCGAGGGTGCCGTCCTTGGCCGGCTTGTTCTCGTCGGCGCTGCCCAGCTCCATCCAGTCGCCGTGCTCCCGGAGCATGGCGGGCCGCTCACAGCCGAACGGTAGCCCGCAGGCCGCCTCTCAGGCCGAGGGCACTCTTCGCTGCGGCTGGGCCCGGCTCGCCGCCTCCGCCACCGCCACGGTGGGCCGCCCGGGCGGGGCGAGTGAGCCGGGACAGGGCTTTCCCCGCACGAAGGCCAGGCAGTTCTCCAGCGGGTAGCGGGTCAGCATCAGATGCCCCCGGCTACAGCGGTACTCGTATCCACCCAGTCGCATGGCCGCCCCCTACTGTCCGCGCCGGCACGTTACCGGAGCCCCGGTCGGAGCGCGCGGACCCCTCCCCTCAGCGTCCGGGATGATGGCCGCCTCGACGCTGCTGCTGGCGACGGCCATCGCCATCGCCGGCACTTCGGCGCCGGCCGAGATCCGCGGGACGCGCCTGGTGTCCACGACGGATCCCGGTGACCGATCCATCGTCCGGGTCGACGGGCGGTACAAGTTCGAGTCGCCCGAGCGGGCTGGTCCGGGCCACCGCCGACATGCTGTCGGCCACGGGGGAGAAGATCGGGACGTTCCTCCACCAGGCGAAGTGCTCCACCACCACGCCCCCGCCGTGCGCGGTGTTCGACCTCGAGGAGACCGTTCAGCTCCCGGGCGGCAGCATCAAGGTCAAGACCACAGCCAGCGCCCCGGTCGACCCGGAGTACCCCGACCATCTCGTCGTGGGCGTCCACAGTCGGCAGGACAACCTGGTCGAGGGCACCGGGGTCTTCGCCGGACGGACCGGGCGGGCCCGGATGTCCGGGTGGCACGGCCTCGGCGAGTTTCAAGCCGGGTACCTCACGTTCAACGACTTCTGGCTGTTCGAGCTCAACCTCCGCTGAGGGTAGAGAGCCGTGCGCACTGTGCACACGGCACAAGTCGGACGGCCGGAACCGTGTCCGGGCGACGATTCGCCGAAGGGGCGGATGGCCCGAGACTCCCGTCGAGCACGTAGTCGACGGGAGGACCAGACCATCATGGGAGAGAACCACGACATCCCGCGCCGCCGCTTCCTCCAGGGGGCCGCGGTCTCGCCGGCTTGGTTAACCTCACCGCATGGAGCGATTCCACGAGCTGAGCCGTCGCCTCTTCCTCTGGGAGCTGGGCAAGGGCGCCGTTGCCGTCGCCGTCCTCGGCACCGCACTGGCCTGCGGGGACAACGGTGACGACCCCCCGGCCCAGACGAGCGACACCGACAACCAGCCCGAGTCGGAGACCGACGGCGGGGCCGGAGGCGACGAACTGGTGTGGAAGCGAGTCGCGCTGGGCCCCGTGTCCGCCTACGTGCTGGCCCGGGGCCGGGAAGCGGCGATCGTCGACACCGGCCTCGAAGGGAGCGAAGCCGGAATCGGCGAGGCGGTCACCGCCGCGGGCCTGGCCTGGGCCGATGTGCGCCACGTCATCGTCACCCACAAGCACCCCGACCACGCCGGCAGCCTGGCGGGCGTGCTGGCGGCCGCCACTGGCGCCACCGCCTGGGCAGGCGAGGCCGACATCGCCGCCATCCAATCCCCACGACCCCTCGAGATCGCCGCCGACGGCGCCGACATCTTCGGCCTGCAGATCGTCGCCACCCCCGGCCACACGCCGGGCCACATCTGCGTCCTCGATCCCGGCGCCCGCCTGCTCGTGGCCGGCGATGCGCTCACCAACCCGCCCGAAGGCGTGGCCCCACCCAATGCTCAGTACACCGAGGACATGCCGACGGCGAACGCCTCGATCAAGAAGCTCGCCGGGCTGGGGCTCGACACGGTCCTCTTCGGCCACGGCGACCCGATCGAAGGCGGCGCCCAGCGCGCCCTGGAGACCCTGGCCGCGACGCTCAGCTGACCGGGAACGGGTAGCTCCTACACCGTCTCGGGCTCGGCCATGGACAGGACCCGCTCAGCAGTGAGGTCCATGTTGTGGACCTCACTGGCATGGGCCTGCGCGGCGCGGGCTCACCACCAGCCGCCTGACCAGGGGAAACACCCGAGCGGAGGGTTTGCGGGGCGGCGAACCAGGGCAGTCAGTAAGCAACCAGTGAACTACTCCCGGCCTGGGCCACCGGGGAAAGGGCGGGGGGTATGAACGTGCGGCGATTGGTTGGTTTCGCCTGCTCTGGCCTGGTGGCGAGCGTTATGTGGTGGCCGGTCGGGGCGGTGGCGGACGACGAAGGAGAACTGCCCGGCGACACGGACACCACGTGCCTGGAGGTTATGGAGGGCCGGACAGCCTGGGAGGTCACCCAGGAGACGGATCCGGATGACGGCGGCACCGTCGAAGCCGGCCAGGTCATCACCTCCGTGATCACCTGGCTGGAGGACGACTTTGCCGACGACGTTCCCCTGTACGCCACGCTGGCCTGCGTGACCATCGACGGCCAGCTCGACCCGACGCTGAGCGCCGATGAGCGGCAGGCGGCCAACGACGGCGAGTTCGTCCATACCTTCGCCGTCCCGGACGGACTGGCGGCGGGTACCGAGATCTGCGACCGGGGCGCCGTGGTCGGCGACGGCCGCGGCTACTTCGAACGGAACAAGAGCAACGACGTGTGCTTCACGGTGGCCGAGGCAGACCTGACCCAGCCCGGCGTCGGAGTGCCGGTCCCGAGCGGGCCGTCGCCGGAGGCGCCTCCGGCTCCGGCCGCCCCGATCCCGGAGCTGGCGACCGACACCCAGGTCCTCGGCGAGACATTCGAGCAGCCCGCGGCGCCGGCCCCGGCACCGGCACCGGCACCGGCACCGGCACCGGACACGCTGCCCCAAGCGGTTGAGGAGCTACCGAGAACCGGCCCGGGCGACGGGCCCCTCACCGCCGTCGCCGGTCTGCTGCTCATCGTCGGCGGGGCCGCCATCGGCGGCTCGGCGAAGCGGCAGGTGGCTGACCTCACCGGCTGAGGGCCAACCCAACCAACCGGCGGGGCTGAATCGCGCCTATCGCGGGTGGACCACGCCGAATGGCGAGCTCAGACGAGCGGACGGTGGACCGGCGGCTCTTTCTGCCCCGGGCCGACGCCGCCGGCCCGACGGTGGCTTCCGGGTCACCGTCTACGAGCGGAAGGCGCTGGGCGGGAAGGCACGGAGCATCCCGGTCCCGGGAACCGGCGCCGGGGGACGGCGGGATCTCCCCGCCGAGCACGGCTTCCGGGCCGTCCCACCCGAGAACGAGCCCCTGAAGCGGGTCGACGAGGAGCGCTGGAAGCTCGGCCTGCCCCACGTCCTCGACACACCCTGGCCCGGCGACGTCGGGCTCTCCGACTCCTGAACTTCAGACCAACTGATATCGAACTTTGACTAACTTCTACAAATTTATTAGACTTGGGTCACTCCCGGCTCGTCGGGAACAGTGCCGAACCACGGAATCAATGGGGGTGGCTCGTGTCCAAACGTTCCGCATTCACCGTGCTGGCGGCCTCGGTCGGACTGATCGTCGGCCTGGTCCTCCCGGCGGCGGCTTCCGAGGCGCAGAAGAAGAGTGTCAAGGGCGTGGACGGTCGAGCGGGCACGGTGATCCGTTACGCCGAGCGGGGCGGCGGGCGGGCGTACAACAGCGTGACGATGACCGCCACCGACAGCGACGGCCGGGGCGGCCGGTGCACCGAGACGTGGGTCGACTACCGCACGAGGCCGCACCAGCATTTCAACCCCGGCATGCTCGTCAACTGCTCCGGCGGCACCCGCAAGGTGTCGAGCGCCGTCGACAATGACTACAAGGGCGTGTTCGGCATGTCGGTCGCGGTGTGCGAGGTCCCGGACACCTCCGGTCGGATCACCCGCAACCGGTCCAACTGCCGGGGCGCGGTGTCGGCCTTCGATCTGCAATCCGGCCACCGATACGACGACTTCCGGGTCTCGGCCGCCCAGCAACCGAGCGGCGTGAGGATCTGGAGGAGCTAGACGCCCACCGGCGTCGCTGACGCAACCGGCAGGGGCGCTTCGGGCGTGTCGCCGACGCCGGCGGCGTCCTCGTGGCGGGTCCCGAGCAGCGGCCAGCCCCGGCGCAGCACGTAGTCGAGCCAGAAGCCACACGTCTGGGACGTGATCACCGCCGTCACCACGAGGGTGGTGAAGAACGGGGCGTTGATGATGCCGGCGTCGAAGGCGACGCTGGCCAGCACGATGCCGGGGCCGCCCCGGGCGTTGGAGGTGACGGCCAGGTTGATGATGGCCAGGCCCCGGAAGCCGGCCAGGCGGGCGGCGAGGCCGACCGAGAGCAGGCAGACCAGGGAGGACCCCGCCAGGAACGCCCCCAGCATCACCGGGTCGAAGGCCCGGGTGAAGTCGAGCCGGTAGCCCACGAGGGCGAAGTAGGCGGGGATGAACAGGGCGCCGGCGATCGCCTCCACCGAGGCCAGCGGCTGCTCGTAGGCCTTGCGCTCGGACCCGGTCATGCCGCCGACGATCCCGAACCCGGCCAGGAAGGCGGCGAAGACAAGGGTCACGTCGAGGGCGGCGGCGACGGCGACGTAGACCAGGAGGACGGTCACGACCCAGGCCACCGGGGTCTCCCGGGCCAGCAGGTTCCACCGGGCCCGCCCCAGGCGGCGCAGCACCGAGGGCATCACCGTCATGGCGGCGACGACGTAGCCCGCGTTCCAGGCCACGTGGGTCGAGATGGTGGAGGTGACGTCGCCCCCGGCCGAGGCGATGGTGGCGGCGGCGACGGCGGTGGCCACGGAGAGGACGCCCCAGAGCATGATGTCCTCGAGGACGGCGGCGCCGAGCATGAGGCTGGCGAACCGGGTGTGGAGGATGCCCAGGTCGTAGAAGATCCTGGTGATCACCGGGATCGAGGTCACGGCCACGGCGCAGGCGAAGACCAGGGTCACCGCCGACTCGCTGCCCGCGCTCCCCGTGAGGGCCCCGAGAGGCAACAGCGGGGCGCTGAGGAGGGCGACGACGAACGGCAGCGGGGTGCCGATGGCGAGGATCCAGGCGGTGGGCCGGCGGTTCTCCCGGGCCAGCACCCGCCGCACGGCGGAGCCGGACACGAACATCAACAGCAGCAGGCCGAGTTGGTACACGAACCCCAGGGCCACCGTGGGCGGGTCCTTCTGGCCGGCGCCGAAGGTGCGGGCCACGAAGTCGGGGGCGAGGGCGCCCAGGAGGGAGGGCCCGAGGATGATGCCGGCCAGGATCTCTCCCACCACCTTGGGCTGGCGCAGGCGGGCGAAGACCTGGCCGAGCAGGTGGGCACCGGCCACCAGCAGGAGGAGCGCCAGGGCTACGGCGCCCAGCTCGTGATTGGTCATCCCGATCGCCCCCTTCACACTTTGCATTGTTGGTTCGAAGTTCGCCTCGTTTCTAGCTTTCTAGCATAAAGTTATCGATAGCCACAACCGTCATATAACTCACACTGGTCACACAGACCCCGGAGCCGACGCGCCGAGGGGGCCGCCAGACGGCGGCCCCCTCGTATATGACTGCTCGGTCGTGCTAGTGGGTTTCGTCGGCCGAGTAGCTACCCACGTGGCCGTTGCCGTTGCCGTTCACGTTGCGGCGGGCCCGGCGGCGACGCCGACCAGCTCGGGCTTCGGCTGCGCCATCTCCTCGGCCTCGGGCTCGATGCCCCGCTTGCGGAGGTCGTCGTTGGACAGGAGCGGCCAACC
>JBOGFO010000089.1:0-4557 GCA_050743445.1 Acidimicrobiia bacterium | reverse complement strand
CGGGCGGCGGGCCAGGTCCAGCATCCGGGCCGCTGCCGCCAGCGTGGTGGCATGGCGGGACAGGATGGCGGTGGTGCGCTCGTGGGCGAGGGTGGTGCTGGCCACCGTCCAGCCCTCGTTCTCCTTGCCGATCAACGCTCCGGCGGGCAGGATCACGTCGTCGAGGAAGACCTCGGCGAAGTGGACGTTGTCGCTCATCTGGCGCAGGCCCCGGACGGTGACCCCCGGTGCCCGCATGTCCATCACGAAGCAGGACAGGCCCCGGAAGCCCTTCTCGCCCGTGCGGGCCACGAGCAGTCCGAGGTCGGCCACCAGCCCCCACGAGGTCCACACCTTCTGGCCGGTGACGACCCAGCCGCCGTCGTCGGTCGGACGGGCCCGGGTGCTGATGTTGCCGAGGTCGGAGCCGGCCTCGGGCTCGCTGAACAGCTGGGACCAGATGGCGTCGGCGGAGAGGATGCCGGGGAGCAGCTCGAGCTGCTCGTCGGTCCCGTGCTCGATCAGCGTGGGCCCGACCATGTTGATGCCGATGGCGTTGACCGGCTCCGGGGCGCCGGCGGCGGCGCACTCGAGCAGGTACAGGGCGTGCTCCATGAGACCGGCCGACCGGCCCCCGTGGGCGGCGGGCCAGTGGACCCCGACCCAGCCGCCGGCGTGGAGGACCCGCTGCCAGGCCCGCCGGCGCTCGAAGTCCTCGCCCTCCGCGCCGGTCGGGTCGACGAGACCCACATCCCCGGGGACACCCCGGACCCCGGGGGCCCGGAACTCGTCGGTCAGGTGCTCGTCCAGCCAGGCGGACAGCTCCTTGCGGAACTTCGTCAGCTCGGGGGTGTTGGCGAGGTCAGCCTTCAGCTTCACGGGAGGCCGAGAGCCGCTTGTACTCGTCCCGCTGGATGATGTGGCGCTGGATCTCGTCGGTCCCGCCGCCGAAGCGGAAGACCCGGGAGTCGCGGAACATCGCCTCCACAGCCGTCCCCTGCTCGTAGCCGAGGCCCCCGAAGACCTGCATGGCGGTGTCGCAGACCCAGAAGCACTGCTCGCCGCAGAACAGCTTGGCGATGGAGGACTCCTCGTTGCAGGCCTCGCTGGCCTCCTCGGGCCCCTGGGTGTCGAGCACCTCGTCGTAGAGGCGGGCCGCCCGCAGCACCAGCAGCCGGCCGGCGTCGATGGTGGTGCGCATCTGGGAGATCTTGTGGGACACCGCCTGCAGGGCGCGCAGCGGCTTGCCGAACTGGTGGCGCTCGGCGGCGTAGGCCCGTGCCTCCTCGAAGGCCCGGGTGGCGCAGCCCAGCGCCCGGGAGGCGATGTCGACCCGCTCGGCGGAGAGCCCGAAGAACATGATCCGCAGGCCTTCGCCCACGGCCCCAAGCCGGACGTCGTCGTCGACCCGGACGTCCTCCAGGCGCACCCGGGAGTGGGACAGGCCCTTCACCCCCATGGTGGACTCGGGCTCGGAGGCGTCCAGGCCCGGCGTCGAGGTGGGGATGAGGAAGGCGGTGAGCCGGGTGGAGAGCGAGGCGTCCGGGTCGGTCACGGCGTAGACGAGGATGTAGTCGCTCTCGGTCCCGCCGCTGATGTGGTGCTTGAAGCCGTTGATGACCCAGCCGCTGCCGTCGCGCACGGCCCGGGTCTCGATCCCCCCGACGTCCGAGCCCGCGTTGGGCTCGCTGATGGCCAGGGCGGTGGTCCACTCGCCCCGCATCACCGGCCGGACGAAGCGCTCGATCTGCTCCGGGCTGCCGAACTCCTCGACCGGCTTCACCACGAAGTTGCCGTTGACGGAGCGGAAGGCGGCCAGAGTGGGGATGACCCCGCCGAGCTCCTGGCCGATGATGGCGCTCATGGCCAGGCCCTGGCCTTCGCCGCCGTACTCCTTCTTGACCAGGGTCCCGATGAGCCCCGCCTCACCGAGCATGGGCATGAGGTGCTTGCACCGGCCCTTGACGTCGATCTCGTCCCGCAGGTGCTCGAAGTTGGTCCAGGAGAACTCCCGGACCTGGGCCCGGAAGGTTTGCTCCGCCGGGGTCTCGAAAGCACCGAACCAGGTGTGCGGCTCCTGCGGCCGGGCATAGATCTTGCGCATATGGGCGATGCTAACTGATCGAATGTTCAGTCGCAACGCGCCGGGCGGGATAGGCTGACTGACCGCTCATTCCCACCAACCCTTTGTTCCCGTACACTTGGATGGGCGGGAGACGACGGAAGGGAACGCTCCACATGGCCAGGGCCAGGACTACGAAGGGCACGTCGAACCGCCCCTACGCCCGGGTGGGCGACGTCGGCCTGGTGGAGCGCCGCCGGGCCCAGATCGTCGAGGCCGCCACGAGGCTCGTCGCCCGCCAGGGCTTCGCCAAGACCGTGGTGCGCGACATCGCCGACGAAGCCAGCATCTCCGTCGGTCTCGTCTACGAGTACGTGCGCTCCAAGGAGGACATCCTCTTCCTCATCTACGAGCACTGGTCGGCGGTGTGGCGCGACGGCCTGGAGAAGGCGCTGGCGCAGTCGGCAGACCCGCTGGCCCGCATCGAGGACGCCGTCAACTTCCTGGTGAAGACCTCGGACAAGTACTCCGACGTCACCCACCTGTACTACCGGGAGGGCGGGCACCTCTCCGACCAGGGCAAGGAGCTGGCCAAGCAGACCGAGCGCCAGATGCTCGACATGCTGCTCGAGCCCATCAACGACGCCGTCACCGCCGGGCTGCTGCGGCCGGAGACCGACACGTCGGTCGTGGCCATCAGCCTGATCCTCCTGTGCCACGGCTACGTGCTCAAGGGCTACCTGCTCCGCAAGGACCACACGCCGGCGGCCTACGCCGCCGCGGTCGTCGACACCGCCATCCAGGGCTGGGCCACTCCCGCCGGGCGCAAGGCCTGGGAGCGCCGCCGGGGCTGACAGGGCCGGCCCGGACGTGGTTGAATGAACCTCCGTTCAGCGTGAGCAGGAGGCAGGCATGGCCCAGTTGAGCGAGGCGGAGCCGGGAGCCGTCCTCGATCCGATCGAACGGGGACCGATCCAGCGCCCCCAGATCGCCCGCTTCGCCGCCGCCACCGGCGACTTCAACCCCATCCACACCGACGAGGCCTTCGCCCAGAAGGTGGGCTTCCCCTCCGTCATCGCCCACGGCCCGCTGCCCCTGGCCTTCCTGGTGCAGGCACTCGGGCACAACTTCGGGGCGGAGAACGTGAGGGGCGTCAGCGCCCAGTTCCGGGCCCCGGTCCTGCCCGGGGACACCCTGCGGGTGGAGGGAACCGTCACCGAGGTCATCGAGTCGCCCACCGGCCCCCGGGCCGTGTGCGAGCTGCGGGTGATCCGCGGGGAGGACGTCGTCGTCACCGGTACCGGCCAGGCCGAGATCTAGGAGCCCACGATGCGCGACGACCTGCTCGGCACCGAGATCGAACCCTTCGAGGTCCGCATCGAAGCGCCCCTCAACCAGTACTTCCTCACCGCCACCGGCGAGACGGAACCGCTGTACCTCGAAGAGAAGGTGAGCCTGGCCGCCGGCCTGCCCGGGCTGGCCGCCCCGCCCACGAGCCTGTTCGGCCCCGCCCGTCCGGGCTATCCCGACCCCCTCACGCTCATGGGGACCAGCTTCGACAAGGCGGTCATGGGTGCCGCCGCCTACGAGATCGTGCGCCCGCCGGTGGTGGGGGAGACCCTCACCTGCCGGGGCCGGGTGACCGACGTCAAGGTGAAGGAGACGCCCAAGGGCGCCATGACCTTCGCCACCCTGGAAGCGACGTACACCGACGCCGGCGGCGCCGTCATCGTCACCGAGCACCTCACCTTCATCGAACGCCCGTAGCGTCGCAGCTCCAGTCGGGCCATGCTGTTGTCATGGACGAGGCGCCCAGCGACCGTCTTCGGATGGCGATCCGCCGGCAACAGAGCCTGCGCCTGCTGCTCATCGTCCTGGGCCTTCTCACCCTCGCCTGGGGCGGTTGGTGCTGGCTGTTGGTGATGGAGTACGTGACCGACTATGGGGGCGAGACACGATCGGTCGGGCTCTTCTCCGTCATCGTCTCGATGAGCGTCTGGGGCGCGCTCTCGTTCGCCACCATGGCGACCTGGCGTTCGATCGTGGAGAAGCCGAACCGGACGAAGCCGGAACGGACGACGCCAGACTGGACGAGGCCGGACCGGACAACCTGAATCCCGGCCAGGCCGCCTACGGCTGACGTTCGAGGATCGTCACCCGGCCGGCGGTGCCGTCGACGCGGACGAGGTCGCCGGTACGGAGCGTGCGGGTGCCGACCCGGGTGTTGATCACGCAGGGGACACCGAGCTCCCGGGCCACGATGGCACCGTGGGAGAGGGCGCCGCCGATGTCGATGACGAGGCCGGCGGCGACCAGGAACATCGAGGTCCACGACGGATCAGTGGTCTCGCAGACGAGGATCTCGCCGGGTTCGAGGGGCCGGTTGGGATCGAGGACGACCCGCACCCGGCCTTCGACGATCCCGGGGCTGACGGCCACCCCGGTGACTTCGGACACGTCATCGGCGATGGCGCCGGTCTCGAGAGGGATGGGGTCGGGCATGCCCTCCCACAGGT
>JBOGFO010000088.1:0-1840 GCA_050743445.1 Acidimicrobiia bacterium | reverse complement strand
CCACCAGCTCGAAGGTGGAGGCGTCGCCCTCCTGATAGGTGGGGTGCGCCAGCCAGGCGCCCTCGTGGTGGGCCAGGCGCACGGCGCCGATGGGACCGGCGAAGGGGATGCCCGAGACCATGAGCGCGGCCGAGGCGGCGTTGATGGACAGGACGTCGTGGGGGTTCTCCAGGTCGGCCCCGAGGATGGTGGCCACGATCTGGGTCTCGTTGCGGAACCCCTTGGGGAACGACGGCCGCAGCGGCCGGTCGGTCAGCCGGCAGGTGAGGATGGCCTGCTCGGTGGGGCGCCCCTCCCGGCGGAAGAACGAGCCGGGGATCTTCCCGGCGGCGTACATGCGCTCCTCCACGTCGACGGTGAGGGGGAAGAAGTCGATGCCCTCCCGCACCCCCTTGCTGGCCACCGCGGTGGCGAGCACGGTGGTGTCACCGATGCTGGCGAGGACGGCGCCGTCGGCCTGAAGGGCCAACACGCCGGTTTCGAAGGACAGGGACTTGCCGGTCTGCCCGATGGGGGCCGACACCGCGATCGGGTCGGTCATAGCCGCTCCTTTGTGTCAGGGCGGCGGGGCGGAGCCGGTTCCCAGTCGCCACCCCCCGGGGAGAGCGGCCCCCCGGACGCTGGCGACTGACAACCGACGTCGCCGTCGCCGCCCCCAGCTGGCAATTTCGGTTCGAAAACAACGAGCGAGCGGCAGGCCGCTCGCTCAAGTGGGTGGGACTCCCTATCGGCGCAGGCCGAGTCGGGCGATGAGGGCTCGGTACCTCTCGACGTCGTTGCGACGGAGGTAGTCGAGCAGCCGGCGTCTCCGTCCCACGAGCATGAGTAGGCCACGGCGCGAGTGATGGTCCTTGCTGTGGACCTTCAGGTGCGTCGTGAGCTCGTTGATGCGCCCGGTCAGGAGCGCGATCTGCACCTCGGGCGAGCCGGTATCGGACTCGTGGAGGCGGTACTCATTGATCGTGGCGGAAGTGTCGGGCATGTCTCGTCGCCTGCTCGTCTGCGTGAAAGGGCCGCGGCAGGGAGCCGCAACGACCGGCAGACTACCAGAATTGCCCCTCCGATCGACCCGCCAGGGCCTAGCGTGGATCGGCGCCTCAGGGTCGGGGGCGCCCACGAACGAGGAGGACGAGCATGCGCACAGTGGCGACTCGGTGGGCGCTGGTGGCGATGCTCCTCGGGGCGGTGCTGGCGCCCCCCGCCAGCACCCCGTCAGGAGCCCAGACCGCAGCACCCACCGCGGCCCAGGCCACCCTCAACGGGGCCGACGGCACCGTGCTGGGGTTGGCGGCGCTCAGCGTCGACGGCGACCTCCTGCGCATCGACGTCAGCGTTTCCGGTCTCTCCCCCGGCTTCCACGGCTTCCATGTGCACACCACCGGCCTGTGCGAGGCGACGGACCCCACCAACCCCTTCACATCGGCCGGCGGGCACCTCGGCTCTGGGATCACGCCCCACGCCGGACACGCCGGGGACATGCCCTCGCTCCAGGCCCGCCCCGACGGCACGGCCAAGGCCACTGTCCGCACCGACCGCATCAGCATGGCCCAGCTGCTGGACGGTGATGGGACGGCGGTGGTCGTCCACGCCGGCCCCGACAACTTCGCCCATATTCCATCTTCAAAATACAAGTCCAACGACCCCGACATGCTGGGACTGGGTGGTGCCGACGCCGTGACCCGGGCCACCGGCGACTCCGGGAAGCGGGTCGCGTGCGGCGTGGTCCGGCCGGGCCGGCCGAACCTCCCCGCCGGCTACTTCCTGGTCGCGGGCGACGGCGGGGTCTTCAACTTCGGCGACGCTCCGTTCGAGGGCAGCCTCGGGGGCCAGCGGCTCAACC
>JBOGFO010000087.1:0-7306 GCA_050743445.1 Acidimicrobiia bacterium | reverse complement strand
GGGCGATGCTGGCCCGCATCGACCAGGCCGACGCCACCGTCGACGCGCTCACCGACCGGATCGACGAGTTGTTGGACCCTTACGAAGCGGCGGTGTCGTTGCTGGTGACGATCCCGGGCGTGGCACGCCGTAGCGCCCAGGTGGTCCTCGCTGAGATCGGCGCCGACATGTCCCGTTTCCCGACCGCCGGGCACCTCGCGTCGTGGGCTGGCATGTGCCCCGGCAACAACCAGTCTGCTGGCAAGCACCGCTCGGGGCGGACCCGCCACGGATCGAAGTGGCTCCGCAAGGCCCTCATCGAAGCCGGCCAGGCCGCCGGCCGATCCAAGGGCACCTACCTCGCCGCCCAATACGCCCAGATCCGATCACGCCGCGGACCCCAGCGCGCCGCGGTCGCGGTCGGCCACTCCATCCTGGTGATCGCCTGGCACCTCCTCACAACCGGTGAGCCCTACCAGGATCTCGGTGGCGACTACTTCGACAACCGCCGCAACAGCGTCGCTCGGCAGCGCCGCCTCGTCGCCCAGCTCGAAGCCATGGGCCACAAGGTCACCCTCGAACCACAGGCTGCCTGACCAACCCGACACCTCGGGGCTCCGCCCCGAGCGGGGGCCCGCCCCCGCACCCCCGCGCGCACCAAGCACCGTGGCGCAGAGTGATTCACATCTCAGTCAAATGCCGGTCCCAGCGGCTTTTGGTTAACGCAGCGCGACGGGCTTTGGCTCAGGCGGGATGAGGAGTGGGGGCGGCGCCGGGAGGCACCAAAGGACTCAGTGCAGGGGGTGGGTGTCGCTCGAGCGCCGTCGTGTGGTTCACGTTGCGTAGTGCCGGGGAAAGTGCACGTCCCACGTGCACTTCCCCCGTAAGGCATCCGTAGGGCGCCGGAACGCCCGCCACTCCCCACCAACTCACCGCGCCTTTCGCCTGGCCCCGGGCGGCGCCGACCCAAATCCCGTTCCGCGTGAGTCAAATACCGGTCCCAGCGGCTTTTGGTTCCCGGGCGATGGGGTGGGCGGTTGCTCGATCGGGGCGGTTGCCCCCGGGTACGATCTCTCGCCGTGACGCGAGGAGACGTGAAGCGGCTGACGTGGCTGTTGGGTCTCGTCGCCCTCTTCGTGGGGACGGGCGTGCTCATCGATCCGATGGCGGTGGACGAGCGCAACTGCGGGTCCGCCATCATCCGCAAGAAGCTGGCCGAGGAACGCCACCAGGTGCGCTGTGACGCCAAGCTCGATCGTCGGACCTTTCCCGGCATCGCCATCCTGGGGTTCGGGACCGTCATCATGCTCCGGATCAGGCCCAGCATCCTGACGACGCCGGATTAGGGGGCGCATGTCGGAGCAGCTCGAGATCCGGGACCACGGGGACCGGATCACCTTCACCTTCGAGGACCTGCTCCGGTACCACGGACGGTGCGCCATCGGCGGTGTCGCCCATGGCTACAAGGTGATGGAGCGGGCCCTTCCTCTCCTCGCCGGCGGAGAGGCACCGGAGCGGGCCGACATCAGCATCGAATCGGCCTTCGGGGGGGCCGGCGCCCGCGACGCCTTCGAGATGGTGACCCGGGCGGTGACCGGCGGGCGCTTCTCCTACGACCCCGACCTCGCCCCCGATGCGCCGCCCAGCCCCATGGGGACCTACTTCTTCCGGTTCCGCCACCAGGCGGGGACAACCGTCGAGCTCACCCTGCGGCCCGGGCTCATCGACGCCGAGTTCCTCGAGCTCGCCTCCCGGGGAGCGGCGAACCCGACCGAAGAGGAACGGCTCACCGGGTTGAAGCGGGAGATGGCCCACCGCCTCATGGGCCTGCCGGCGGCCGCGGTCTACGACGCCGTAACGGTCTGACCCGCCGCCGGGACTGTCCTGGCAACCGTGCCCGCTCCGGAGAGGCTCCTCCGATGAACGTTCTCACCCGCTGGTACGAGGTCCTGCCCGAAGCCGTGCTCGGGGCCGGGCTGCTCGTGGCCCTGGTCGACGAGACCGACGCCGCCACCTCGGCCTTCAAGAGCGGCCGGGCGGTGGCGCTGATGGCGGCGGCCACGATCGGGTGGCTGGTGGCCCGGCTCGTGCTCGCCCGGGACCCGCACTCCGGACCGTGGTCCTCGTACCCGCGGCGCTGGCCACGCTGGCCGTCGTGGTCCTGCCCGGCTACGACGACGACCGGCTGGTGGAGACGTTCCCCGCTCCGGTGGCGGCGACGGGAGCCGTCCCGGTGGGGACACCCGAGCCGGCCGGGCCGGCCAAGCCGTCCGAGCCGGTGACGGTGGGGACGGCGTCCTTCATGGGCATCGACCACCGGGCGGCGGGCATCATCAACCTCTACCGCCACGCGGACGGCCGCCACGTGGTCGGCCTCGAGGACTTCGACATCCAGCCCGGCCAGGAGACGTTCCCGGGCATCTCGCACACCGCCGTCTACTCGCATCAGGACGGGCTGGCCAACCCCGCCGCCGACGACACCGGCACGTCGTCGCTGCACGGCGGCGGAGGCCGCATCACCAACGTCGCCGTCCAGGACGTGTGCCCCGTCCACTTCTCCGACCACATCAAGATGGCCAGCTACGACGCCGTGGGCTACGACCTCGCCCTCGACGCCCTGACCCACGACGGGCCCGCAGACCCGGCCCGTATCGGCCCGTCGGTGTGCACCCGGGAGTTCCCGCCCGGCGTCGACCCCGTGACCTTCCCGGTCGTCTACGCCACCGGGCACGCGGCGATCGCCGTCCAGCTGGCCACGGCCCCCCGGGTGGACGCCGAGCCGGCGCTGCGCTGCTACGTCACCGCCGCCTGCTGACGCTCCGCATCAGCGCCCTCGGGCCAGATCTGCTGGACTGCAGGCTGCAACCGCCTGGGGGGCGAGGACCAAGGAGGCGACGATGTCCGCAGAGCAGCCGTCCGGTCAGCTGGTGTTGAACGACCCCTCCCTGCTTCAGGATCAGTGTCTGATCGGTGGGAAGTGGGTCGGCGCCGACAGCGGCGCCACCTTCGCCGTCAAGGACCCGTCGACCGGCGAGACGCTGGCCGACGTGCCCGACATGGGCGCGGCCGAGACCCGCCAGGCCATTGCCGCCGCCAAGGACGCCCTGCCCGCCTGGCGGGCGAAGACGGGCAAGGAACGGGCCGCCGTCCTCCGGCGCTGGAACGACCTGATCCTCGAGAACAAGGCCGACCTCGCCGCCATCATGACCGCCGAGCAGGGCAAGCCCCTGCCCGAATCAGTCGGCGAGATCATGTACGGCGCCGCCCTGGTCGAGTGGTTCGCCGAGGAGGCCAAGCGGATCTACGGCGACACCATCCCGAGCCCGTGGCCGGGGAAGCGCATCGTGGTCCTCAAGGAGCCGGTGGGGGTGTGCGCCGCCATCACGGCCTGGAACTTCCCGCTGGCGCTCGTCACCCGCAAGACGGCGCCGGCCATCGCCGCCGGCTGCACCGTGGTCGTGAAGCCGGCGGAGCAGACACCCCTGTGCGCCACCGCCCTGGCCGTCCTGGCCGAGCGGGCCGGCATACCGGCCGGGGTGTTCAACCTGGTCACCGGCAGCGACCCCGTTCCCATCGGCGGCGAGCTGACCGCCAACCCGGACGTGCGCAAGGTCAGCTTCACCGGCTCCACCGAGGTCGGCCGGTTGCTCATGCGGGACTCGGCCGAGACGGTCAAGCGCCTCACCCTGGAGCTGGGCGGCAACGCCCCCTTCATCGTCTTCGAGGACGCCGACATCGACGCCGCCGTGGCCGGAGCCATTCTCTCCAAGTACCGCAACGCCGGTCAGACCTGTGTCTGCGCCGACCGGCTCTTCGTCCAGTCCTCCATCTACGACGAGTTCGCCAACCGCTTCGCCGCCGCCGTCGCCAAGCTCACGATCGGCGACGGCCGGACGGAGGGCGTCGACGTGGGCCCGCTGATCGACGACGCCGCCCTGAAGAAGGTGATGGCCCACGTCGAGGACGCCCAGCGCCACGGCGGGAAGGTGCTCACGGGCGGGCGCCAGCCCGATCAGGGGGGCACGTTCTACGAGGCGACCGTGATCACCGGGGCGACCCCGGACATGCTCGTGGCCAAGGAGGAGACCTTCGGGCCGGTGGCGCCCATCTTCAAGTTCGAGACCGAGGAGGACGTGATCGCCCAGGCCAACAACACCGAGTACGGCCTGGCCAGCTACCTGTACACGAACGACACGGGCCGGGTCTGGCGGGTGAGTGAAGCCCTCGAGTACGGGATGGTCGGGGTCAACACCGGCTTCATCACCACCGAGGTCGCCCCCTGGGGCGGCGTGAAGCAGTCCGGGGTGGGCCGCGAGGCGTCGAGCTACGGCATCGAGGAGTACCTCGAGCTCAAGTACCTCTGCCTCGGCTGACCTACTCCCGCTACATGCGTTCATTCGTCGGAGCCCATGGGCCTGACGGATGAACGCACGTAGGAGCTATCTCCAGAATTTCCCGGTCCAGCCGATGAGTTCGGCACGACACCGGCGTCCAAAACTTTCGACGGCAGCGACCAAAGAGACAAGGAGCCTCCCCGATGCCCAAGCGTGACTCGGCGCCCCTCGGCGCCCCCTGTTGGATCGACCTGTTCACCTCCGACCCCGACCGCAGCCGGGCGTTCTACGGCCAGCTGTTCGGCTGGACGGCCGAGGAAGGGAGCCCTGAGTTCGGCGGCTACTGGAACTTCGAGAAGGACGGCGGCCACATCGCCGGCGGCATGGTCAACGACGGCGAACAGGGCATGCCCGACGTCTGGTCGGTGTACCTGGCGGTGGCCGACGCCAAATCGACGGTCGATGCCGCCGAAGCCAACGGCAGCAACGTGATCGTCCCGGCGATGGACGTCGCCGACTTCGGGACCATGGCCATCATCACCGACCCCGGCGGGGCCGTCGTCGGCCTCTGGCAGCCCGGCACCCACAAGGGCTTCCACCTGATCGGCGAACCCGGATCGCCGGCCTGGTTCCAGCTCCTCACCCGCAGCTACGACGCCTCGGTCGACTTCTACAAGACGGTCTTCGGGTGGGACACCTACACCATGGCCGACACTCCCGAGTTCCGCTACACGACCAAGGGCGAGGGCGACGCCGCCCAGGCCGGGATCATGGACGCCACCGCCGACCTGCCCGAGGGTGCGCCGGCCCACTGGCAGGTCGTCTTCCAGGTCGAGAGCGTCGACGCCACCCTGGCGCTCGCCGTCGAGCTCGGCGGGTCCATCGCCTCCCCCGCCATGGACACCCCCTACGGGCGCCTGGCCGACGCAGTGGACCCGACCGGGGCTCGCTTCGGGCTGGTCAACAACCTGTAACCCGACCTGACCCCGTACGCCCGGGGGAGTACCAGCAGTTACTTCCCCGGGCGGACGACGGGGCCGGCGTCCCGGCCTACCGTGGACGGCATGGGACCGAGATCGAGAAGCGCCGTCGTGCTGAGCGCGCTCGCCATCGGCCTCTTCCAGGTCGCCGGTTCCTACGGGGCCGCCGACAACCAGCCGGAGCGCAAGGCCATCGACGGCCTCGCCCTGGTGCTGATCCTCCTCGGGCCGGCCGCCCTGGCCGTCCGGGACCGCTGGCCGCTCCTGGCCGCCGGGGTGGCCCTGGCCGCCGCCGACGTCTACATCGGGCTCGGCCACCCCTACGGACCCATCTTCGCCAGCGTTGTCGTCGGCATCTTCACGGCCGTCCAGGCCGGGTACCGCCGGGAGACGTGGGTGCTGGCCGGGCTCGGTTTCGCCGGTCACCTCGTGGCGGTCCTGGTCGATCCGCGGACCCCACCCGACGGGCCGCGGTGGCTGCACCTGGCCCTGGTGGCCGGTTGGATGACGGTCGTCGTGGCCGTTGCCGAGCTGATCCGGTCCCGGCGGGAGCGGGCCGCCGAGCTGGCCCGGGCGGCCGAGGAGGAAGAGCGGCGCCGGGCCGGCGAGCAGCGGCTGCAGATGGCCCAGGAGCTCCACGACGTCCTGGCCCACAACATCTCCCTCATCAACGTCCAGGCCGGGGTGGCGCTGCACCTCATCGACGAGCAGCCCGAGCAGATCCGCTCCGCCCTGACCAACATCAAGGAGGCGAGCCGGGACGCGCTCCACGAGCTGCGCACCGCCCTCGACCTGCTGCGCCACGGGCCCGGATCGGAGGCGCCCCGCTTCCCCGCCCCCCGCCTCGCCGACCTCAACGCCCTGGTGGCGGGGGTCCGGGCCGGGGGGCTCGACGTGCGGCTGGAACGCGACGGCAACGCCCGCCCCCTGCCGTCGGCGGTGGAGCTGGCCGCCTACCGGATCGTCCAGGAGGCGCTCACCAACGTCACCCGCCATGCCCGGGCCCGGACGGTGACCGTCCGCCTCGCCTACGGGTCGGGGGACTCGGGTGGCGTCACCGTGGAGGTGACCGACGACGGCACCGGCGGGCCGGCGGGTCCCGGCGACGTCGCGGGCGGCCCGGCCGGCCCGGGTCGCGGCATCACCGGCATGCGGGAGCGGGCGGCGGCCCTGGGGGGCACGGTGGAGGCCGGCGCCCGCCCCGGCGGTGGATTCCGGGTCCTCGCCCACCTCCCGGCGGGGACGGTCGAGGAGGTGGCACAGCCGTGATCAAGGTGGTCCTGGCCGACGACCAGTCCCTGGTCCGGGCCGGGTTCCGGGCGCTGCTCGATGCCCAGGACGACATCACCGTGGTCGGTGAGGCGGCCGTCGGCGACACGGCCGTCCGCCTGGCCGTCGAGCACCGGCCCGACGTGGTCCTCATGGACATCCGCATGCCCGGCGCCGACGGGCTCAGCGCCACCCGGAGCATCGCCGGCGACGAGCGCCTCTCCGCTGTGAAGGTCGTGATCCTCACCACCTTCGACCTCGACGAGTACGTCTTCGAGGCCATCCGGTCCGGCGCCAACGGGTTCCTGGTGAAGGACACCGAGCCGGCCGAGCTGGTCCGGGCCGTGCGGGCGGTGGTGGCGGGCGACGCCCTCCTCTCCCCCCGGGTCACCCGGCGCCTCATCGAGGAGTTCGCCAGCCGGGCCAAGGACCCCGCCGCCGTGCCCGACCTCGGCCGCCTGACCGACCGGGAACGGGAGGTGGTGGCCCTGGTGGCCGGCGGCCTCACCAACGACGAGATCGCCGAGCGCCTGATCATGAGCGGGGCCACGGCCAAGACCCACGTGAGCCGGGCCATGACCAAGCTCGACGCCGGTGGCCGGGCCCAACCGGTCGTGTTCGCCTACGAGTCGGGGCTGGTGCGCCCGGGCTGGCTCGACCGACCGCTCTGGACATACCGCCGGGGCGGTACAAGGCCGCCACCGGCTACCCGGACGGGCGTAGAGACATTGCCTCCGCGCGTCG
>JBOGFO010000086.1:0-2508 GCA_050743445.1 Acidimicrobiia bacterium | reverse complement strand
GGTAGTCGCCGGTCACGCCGGTGTCACAGCGGGAAGGAGCTGCTCGAGGAGGACGGGATTGGCCGCCGCCACGAGCTGGCGGCGGACGTCGAAGCCGAGGTCGTAGAGCGGCTTCCCGCCGGCCTCGGCGACCGCGGCGCCGGCCTCGGTGCAGGCCAGGAGGCCACCCAGGTAGTCCCAGGGGGCGTGGTGGGGGCCGGCGTCGACCACCCCCTCGATCACGCCGGCGGCCAGGTCGCAGAGACTGAGGGCGGCGGAGCCCAGGGCGCGGAACTGCCGCCACGCCAGCCAGTGGGCCGGCCGTCCGGAGAGGGCGACCACGGCGTCTTCGAGGCGTTCCACCTTCGCCGGTCGCACTGGGCGACCGTCCCGCCACGCTCCGTGGCCACGGACGGCGGTGGTGGTGACGCCGGTGGCCTGGTTGACCACCAGAGCAGCCAGGGGCCCGTCGCCGTCCACGGCGCAGAGGGAGGTGGCCCAGTACGGGATCCCCCGGCTGGCGTTGGTAGAGCCGTCCACCGGGTCGATGACCACGATAACCGGCGAGGCCTCGGGGCCGGTCCAACCGGACTCTTCGGACAGGACCCGTACCGACGCCCGTCCGAGCACCGACAGGGCGGCGGCGTCGGCCACCGTGTCGAGGTGGTACTGGCCGGGCCGGTCGGTGCGGGCCCGACGGTCGTCGGCGGTGAGGGGCCGGAGGGCGGCAGCGACCTCGCCGGCGGTCTCGGCGAAGAGCGCCAGCAGGCTCTCAGGATGCACGTGACGGAAGGATCAAATTCACGTGTCGGAACGGTAATCGCAAGCTTCCATGCCTCCGGATCGTCATATCCGCCGGGTTTGAGCGTTGTCGTTTTAGGCTTTGCCCGTTTTGGAGGTTTTGTCAGTCTTTTCGGAGTGACTAGTCACCATGCACACTGCGACCTAGTCGCCGCCACCCCCACCCGTTGACTCAACCCGAATCGGACGGCACATGCGCAGAGTTCTGATGTACGCCATCCCCATCGTCATGGCCGTGGGGCTTCTTGCCGCGGTGGCCAACAGCCCCGAGGACGGCACGAAGCTCGCTTCGGACATCGAGCAGCCTGGCAAGGTGACGGAGACCACGATTCCGGCGGTGATCGAATCGCCGCCGGTGACGGTGCCGGTCACGTCGCCTCCCGCGGTCGAGGAGACTACGACGACGACCACGACTGCTCCTCCGGCCCCGACCCCGCCCACGATGGCCAAGCCGAAGCCGGCCGCCTCCCCCCGTCCGGCGACCACGCCGACGACCCAGGCCCCGGCACCGCCGGCCCCCGTGGTCGAGCAGCCCCCGGCCATCGACTGCGGCACGGGCTCGGCCAGCGCCCGCTCCCGGCTCGTCAACGACGGTGGCGTCTACAAGCTGACGGCCACGGTGCTCAACGAGTCAACCAAGGAGATCCAGCTCGACAGCCTGGTGGTCACCGCCACCTACTCCGACGGCAGCAAGAACTACGAGGTGAACGTCGGAGGCCGGATCGTCGAGGCCCGCCCGGGCGCCGCCGAGATGACCTTCGAAATCCCCGAGAGCGCCGGTTCGGCCCCCTCTACCTTCCAGATCTCGGAATTCCGGTTCCACACCGCCGGGTTCCCGCAGTGCACCTCGCAGTAACAGGTTCACTTCCCCGACTTCCCTCCGAGCCCCGGGTTTCCTGACCCGGGGCTCGGCGCGTCCATGCTTTCGGCATGCACCGAGAGATCGCCCCCGGCGTCATCCAGATCGACACCCGCCCGAGCGGGATGGAGGAGGTGACGGCCGGCTTCCTCGTCACCGGCCCCGCTCCGGTGCTGGTGGAGACGGGCAGCCAGTCGTCGGCCGGCACCGTGCTGGCCGCCCTGGAATCGCTCGGCCTCGGCGCCGCTGACCTGGCCGGACTGGCGGTCACCCACATCCACCTCGACCACGCCGGCGGGGTCGGCGACCTGGCCCGGGCCTTCCCCAACGCCACCGTGTACGTCCACGAGCGGGGCGCCCGGCACCTCGCCGACCCGAGCCGCCTGATCGCCTCGGCCGCCCAGGTCTACGGCGACCTCCTCGACAGCTTCTACGGCCGGCTCGACCCCACCCCGGCCGAGCGCATCCACGTGCTGGCCGACGGCGAGGCGATCGAGGTGGGCGGCGGGCGGGTCCTCACCACCGTCGACTCCCCCGGCCACGCCAAGCACCACCTGGCCCTCCACGACTCCGACTCCGGCGTCCTCTTCGCCGGCGACGCCGTGGGGATCAAGCTGCCCGGGGTCGACGTCCCCATGCGCCCGTCGACCCCACCGGCCGACTTCGATTTCGACCAGGCCGTCAACTCCCTCCGCCGCTTCGCCGACCGCCGGCCGTCCCAGGTGGCCCTGGCCCACTACGGGATCGTGGGTCCGTGGGAGGAGACCCTGGCCGAGGGCGAGCACTGCCTGCGCCGCTGGGCCGAGGAGGCCGAACGGGCCTGGCGGGCCAGCGAGGACATCGCCGAAGCGCTCGGCGCCCGCTTCGCC
>JBOGFO010000085.1:0-4272 GCA_050743445.1 Acidimicrobiia bacterium | reverse complement strand
GGTCAGCGACACGCAGGCCGTCGACCTGGTGGCCAAGGCGCTCGGCCGGAAGGCCGACCCGCCGGGGATGGACGCTCCCAACCTGGTGGGGCCGGCCACCGTGCGCCTCGAGCACGCCGCCCTGGCCGACGATCACGACTGGGGCACCGACGACGAGTTCAACTTCGCCATCTCGGTGGACCCCGACGGGGGCAACGACTCCTACCGGCCCGCCGGCGAGATCGCCTTCGAGCGCGACGCCCCCTTCGTCCAGGACTGGGGCGACGAGGGCCCGACGGTCGGGCCGGTGCACCTCCCCGAGACGAGCCCCCGGATGGATGTGCGCCTCGACGTGTGGGAGCACGACCCCTGGCGCCGTGAGGTGGTGACCACGGCGGTGTTCACCGACCTGATGCTCTCCGACGACCTCGACGGCCAGGACTACTACGAGGCCGTCGTGCCCCTCTCCCGAGGGCGCCGGCACGTGTTCCGCATCTCGCTCAACGGGGTCACCAGCCACCGGACATGAAAAGATGAGCCCCTGAGGGAGAGGAGGGGCCATGGCACGATCACGCCACTGGGGCATGCCCGCCGCTCTGGTCGCGGCCGTCTGCTTCGGTGCGGTGTCCCTGGTGACCACCGCGCCGGCCGGGGCGCAGGGTGCCCCGCCCGGGGTCAACGTCTGCGTCTTCTACGGGATCTGCGTGGGCCCGGCACTCCCAGGACGCTGAAGCTGTCGTTCCTGGGTGGCTAGGCCTCGACGAGCTTCGGCTCCTGAGGGGCGAACTCGGGCCAGCGCTTGCGGCTCTTGATCGAGAGCTTGCGCATGAGGGCGATGGCGGCTGGGTCGTCGTCGCCCGGACGGCCCTCGATGACGCCGGCCTCGAGCATCTTGATCATGATCTCCCGGCCGATGTCGGTCCGGACGACGGTCAGGGTCCAGTCGTTGAACTTGCCGATCCCGCCGGTGGAGATGTCGGCGTGCTCGGCGGCGAAGTCGGGGCAGAGCTTGCAGCCCTCCCGGGTCCACTGGTGGCACTCCTTGAGGGGCACTTCGTGGTAGTCGCCGTTGTGCATCCAGATCTGGAACACGCCCTTGATGTTCATCTTCTTGATGTCGGCCTTCTTCAGGCCGTACTTGGCCTCGAAGAGCTCCTCGAAGATGGCGTCGTCGAACGTCTTGGAGCACAGCAGCCCGATGTTGAGGGCGAAGCGCCGGGCCACCTTGCCCGCCCGGCGGGCCGTCATCACCGGCGGCACCGACGACTGGCAGCTCATCCCGACCAGCGCGATCTTCTCCGCTCCGCCGGCGATGGCCTCCTCGTAGGCCATGGTGTTGGCCGAGTACGTGTACCGGCTGCCCGCCGCGGCCAGGATCTCATCCCTGGTCCGGGCCACGCCCGGGATCGCCTTCCAGGTCGAGCCGTCGCCCTCGAGGTAGGAGACCAGGGCGGCATCGATGTAGCCGTTGTCGAGCGCCCAGATGAGGATGGCCGACACGAGCCCGCCGTCCTGTCCCACCTCGGCCACCTTGGCGTCGGTGGCCCGGGCCAGGATCACGTCCTTGGTGATGCCCTCGACCTCCACGGCCAGGCGGGGCCGGCCGAACATGTGGGTGTCGATCTCCACTTCCCAGGACCGGAAGCGGGGACAGGCCCGGGTGCACGAGGTGCAGCCCCGCTGACCGTGGCCGCAGTCGGCCGGACCGAGCTCCTCTTCGAGGTGGAAGGGCTTGTAGACGCCTCCGGTGTCCGTGTAGCCGAGCACATCGTGGGGGCAGGCCACCACACAACCGGCGCATCCCGTGCACAGCCCGCTGGTGACGACCTCTGAGTAGAGCTCTTTCCACTGCAGCTTTTCGGGAGCCATGATCTCTCAAGTTTGGCATGGCCTCACCTGGCCCCAGAATCCGGCGATCACTGGGCCGGGGGCCCCAGCCACTAGCTTCACGGCGCATGACCGGACCGAAGGGAAGAAGTGCCGTGGCGCGGCGCGGCGCGGTCCTGGTGCTGGTCACGGGCCTGGTCCTGGTCGCCTTCGCCACGCCAGCCGGCGCCCATGCCTTCGGAAGGCGCCGGGACCTCCCCCTCCCCGCCTGGCTCTTCTTCGCCGGTGGCGGCGCCGCCGTGCTGTTCTCCTTCGTCGCCCTCGGGTCGCTCTGGCGCACGAGCAAGCTGGAGCGATCATGGGTCGGCTGGTCCCTCCCCCGGCAGGTCCAGGCCGCCGCCCCGGCGCTGGCGGTGGTGATCCGCATCATCGGCCTGCTGCTGTTCGCGGGAGTGCTCCTCACCGCCGCCATCGGCGAGAACGACCCCAGCTTCAACGCCGCCCCCCGGGCCGTCTATGTCGTCTTCTGGGTGGGGATGACCCTGGTCAGCGCCTTCATCGGCGACCTGTGGCGGCTCCTCTCACCCTTCGAGACGATGTATCTCGTCATCCGCTGGGCCCGGGGCCAGGCCGGCGAGCCCGACCCTGCGCCGACCACACCAGGGCCGCCGGCCGGCGGATACGACTTCGGCTACTGGCCGTCGGCCGTCCTCCTCTTCGGCTTCGTCATGCTGGAGCTCGGCGTCTACGCCGACGCCGCCGAGCCCCGGAAGCTGGCCACCGCCATCGTCGTCTACACGCTGACCGTGGCCGCCGCCGGTGCGCTCGGGGGCCACCGGGCCCTGCGCGAGGGCGAGCCGTTCTCCGCCTTCTTCGGCCTGCTGGCCCACATGGCGCCCCTGTACCGCGACGACGAGGGTCGCCTCCGGCTCCGCCCGCCCCTCGTGGGCCTGACCCGGCTGGAGTACCGGCCCGGGATGGCGGCCGTGATCCTGGTGGCGTTGGGAACGACCAGCTTCGACGGGGTCACCCGGACACCGTTCTGGATCAACCTCACCGCCGGCCAGTCCCAGCAGGACCGCCTCCTGTCGGACACGCTCGGCATGGCCTGGATGGTGGCGGTGGTGGCCATCCTCTATGTCGGTGCGATGCGGATGGTGGCCCGCATGACGGACGAGGACCACGACGAGCTCACGCGGGTCTTCGTGCACTCCCTGGTACCGATCGCCCTGGCCTACGCCCTGGCCCACTACTTCTCGTTCCTGGTCTTCGAGACCAACCGGTTCATCGGCCAGGTCTCCGACCCCTTCGGCCGGGGCTGGGATCTCTTCGGCACCCTGGACTGGGTCGACAACCTGAAGATCCTCTCGGCCGGGACGATCGCCTACGTGCAGGCCGGGTCCATCGTCTTCGGCCACGTCGCCGGGGTGCTCCTGGCCCACGACCGGGCCGTCGCCCGCTTCAGTGGGAACATGGCGACACGCAGCCAATACCCGCTGCTTATCGCCATGATCGGGTACACCGTCGGTGGATTGGCACTTCTTCTGAGTGGGTGATTCCGTGTCTCTGTTGTATTTGATGCCAATGAGTTCTATTGTGGCTCATGGGAGCGGCATCGACGAGATCGCCTTCGTTTCGCTGCCGATCCTGATCTTCCTCACGCTCCAGTGGCTGAGCCGAAGGAAAACGCGCCGCGAGCAGGACATTCGGGGTTCGGGGACGAACAACCCAGACGGCTAGTAGACGGGGCAATCCCGCGGTGGAAAATTCTGCCCACTCCTCGTAAAATTCGCGTCACGGATGTTGCTATCGTGTCGGAATTGGGAGAGGTTGTTCACCTACCGTGTGCTTCGTGATCGTCCCCCGATTGCCGAAGGAACCGGTCATGCGTAACAGGGCCAACATGTGGAGCAGGCGATTCCGTAGGGTCGCCGGGATGTGCTCTTCTGTCGCGGTTCTGGCCCTGGCCGGGAGCCTGACGCTGGTCGCCCCCACGCAGGGACCGGCCGACGCGGCCGTCAGCTCCGGGTACTGGCTGATGGGGACCGATGGCGGCGTGTTCTCCTTCGGGCGGGCCGGGTTCTACGGATCGACGGGCGACGTCCCGCTCAACCAGCCCATCGTGGGCACGATCTCCACCCCGTCCGGTCGCGGCTACTGGATGGTCGCCTCCGACGGCGGCATCTTCGCTTTCGGCGACGCCGGCTTCTACGGCTCCATGGGCGGCAAGCCCCTCAACAAGCCCATCGTCGCCATGGCCCCCACCAATTCCGGGAAGGGCTACTGGCTCGTGGCCGCCGACGGCGGCATCTTCGCCTTCGGCAACGCCGGCTTCTTCGGTTCGCTCGGTGCCACCAAGCTCAACAAGCCCGTGGTCGACATGGCCGTCACCCCCTCGGGCCGGGGCTACTGGATGGCCGCCACCGACGGGGGCATCTTCTCCTTCGGCGACGCCGGCTTCTACGG
>JBOGFO010000084.1:0-1713 GCA_050743445.1 Acidimicrobiia bacterium | reverse complement strand
TCACCTCCCGCACCACCGGACGGCCGTTGGCGATGCGCAGGGAGTAGAGGCTGGCGGGCTTGCCGGAGTCCCGGATCATCCAGCCGGTGCCGGGGTGGCGGCGGGAGGCGACGAAGGCGGAGATCTCGCCATGGCCGTCGGGGATCCGGGCGACGGATTCCGACTGGGCCGGCGACTGGCAGCCGGCCCCGGCCTGGCTCCGGGCGGGGAAGAGGAGGGAGCCGGTCAGGAACGCCACCACCAGGCCGGCAATCGAAGTTCGGCGAACTGTCAAGCACTTCCGAGGTGTAAGCACAGGGGCAACGTGAATATCACTGGTTACAGGCTGGTAAAGCCTGGATGAAGCCCCCGGGCCGCGGACCTAACGATCCACGAGCCCTAACGATCCACTCGGGGCGCCGCCGCCACCGGCACCCGCAGGTGCACCCACGTCCCGCCGTCGCTCTTCATGGTGATGGTCCCGTTCAGCTCCGTCTGGACGAGCGTCCGCACGATGGACAGGCCCAGGCCGGTGGAGCTCTCGGGCGAGAAGTCGGGGGGCAGGCCCACGCCGTTGTCCTTCACGTCGATCACGGCTTCGGCGCCCTCCCGGGACACCCGCACCGTCACCGACCCCTCGACCCCGTCCCGGGCAACCGATTCGGGGAACCCGTGCTCCACCGCGTTCTGGAGCAGCTCGGTGAGGACCACGGCCAGCGGCGTGGCCACCTCGGCCGGCAGGTCGCCGGGGTCACCCTCGACGTGGAAGCGCACCCGGCGCTCGGGAGCGACCAGGCCGTCCTCCACCACCCGCACCAGGGGCCGGATCACGTCCCCGAAGGGCACCGTGTTCCCGGCCTCGTAGGCCAGCGTCTCGTGCACGAGGGCGATGGAGCGGATACGGCGCACTGACTCGTCGATGGCCTGCTTGGCCTCGAGCGACGCCAGGCGCCGTCCCTGGAGCCGCAGCAGGGAGGCGATGGTCTGCAGGTTGTTCTTCACCCGGTGGTGGATCTCGCGGATGGTGGCGTCCTTGGACAGCAACAGGCGGTCCCGGCGCCGCAGCTTGGACACATCCCGCATGAGCATGAGGGCACCGGTGGGGACGCCCTCCTCGAGCAGGGGGATGACCCGCACCAGCATCGAGGTGTCGCCCCACTCCAGCTCCTCGGTCACCGGCGCCCGGGCGGAGAAGGCGGTGCGCAGGGCGGCGTCGTCGAGGCCGATCTCCGAGAGCCGCTCGCCCTGGGCGTTGGCGTGGACCCCCATGCGGTGCAACGAGGAGATGGCGTTGGGGCTGGCGTAGCGGACGGTGGCCTCGGCGTCGAGGAACACCACGCCGTCTCCCACCCGGGGGGCGTCCTCGGGCACGGCCGAGTCGCCCCGGAACGGGAAGGTGCCCTGGTGGATCATGCGGGCGAAGCGATCGAAGATCTCGAAGTAGACCCGCTCCAGCTCGCCCGGTCGCCGGCCGGTGGTGGTGGCCGCCTCCCGGGTGAGGAGGGCGACGATGTGGCCACGGTGCCGGATGGGGATGGCCTGCACGTTGGCCCGCTCGGTGGTCTGGCCGAGCACGGGGGCGTCGCCCACCCCGATCTCCCCCAGGCGCCACACCCGGGCGATGAGCGGCCGCTCCACCTCGTCGATGACGTTGCCCACCATGTCGTCGCGGTACAGGGTCTGGTCGGTGGTGGGCCGCACCTGGGCCAGGATCACGAACCGGTGGCCCTCCTC
>JBOGFO010000083.1:0-1802 GCA_050743445.1 Acidimicrobiia bacterium | reverse complement strand
GGTGTGGACCACCAGCCGCGAGCCGTGCCCGCTGGAGCGCTGGCCCGACGTGCCCGGCAGTTACATCCTCTGCACCGACGACCGGCCCATCCCTCCGGCGTGGTCCCGGCGGATCGCCCGGGAACAGCTGGGGGTCGAGGCCATCGAGCTGCCCGGCGGGCACTCGCCGATGCTGTCCCGCCCCCGCCATCTGGCCGAGGTGCTGAGCGGCCTGGTGGGCTGACCTCAGGCACGGTTGTGCATATCGGCGTTGGGGCGGGCGTCGGCCAGCAGCTTGCCCAGGAGGGCGTCGACCTCGTGGGGGTCGGACACCGCGTCGGCCCCCGGTCCCTGGTGCCAGCCCTCGCTGATGAACAGCCCCTCGCCCGACGCCTCGATCACCCGCTCGGTCACACCTGCCGACAGCGTCGAGGCCAGCCACACGCACACCGGCGCCACCCACTTGGGCTCGAAGGCGGCGAGGCGCTCCTCGGGCAGGCCGAGGTCCTCGGTCAGGCGGGTGAGGGCGGCGGGGGCGATGGCGTTCACCGTCACCCCGTAGCGGGCCAGCTCCCGGGCGGCGATGACGGTGAACCCGGCGATGGCGGCCTTGGCCGCCCCGTAGTTGGTCTGGCCCGGGTTGCCGTAGATGCCCGACACCGAGGTGGTGTTGATGATGCGGGCATCGTTGCCCTCCCCGGCCTTGGCCCGCTCCCGCCAGTAGGCGGCGGCGTGACGGGAGGGGGCGAAGGTGCCCTTCAGGTGCACCTTGATGACGGAGTCCCACTCCTCCTCGGTCATGTTGACCAGCATCCGGTCCCGCAGGATTCCGGCGTTGTTGACCACCACGTCGAGGCCGCCGAAGACGTCAACCGCCTGGCGGATGAGGCGCTCGGCCCCGTCCCAGTCGGAGATGTCGTCGGTGTTGGCCACCGCCGCCCCGCCGGCCGCCGTGATCTCGTCGGCCACGGCCTGGGCCGGGCCGGCGTCGACACCCGTTCCGTCGCGGCTGCCGCCGAGGTCGTTCACCACCACGGAGGCGCCCTCGGCGGCCAGGGCCAGGGCGTACTCCCGCCCGATGCCCCGTCCCGCCCCGGTGACCACGCAGATCCGGCCCTCGCACAACAGGTTCGCCATGGTGCCTCCTCGCCCCGGGTGATTGACCGCTCAGTCTACTTTTCGGTCTGGCCGTCCGGTCGAGTCGTGCGCTATTGTCACTGAGTGACACATTTGCGGGTGGCGCCCGACCTCGCCCTGGAGGACGACCGCCCTCCGGCCGTCGAGGTGCTGGGCCTGTCCAAGCGCTACGGCCCGGTGGAGGCGGTGCGCACGGTCACCTTCCGGGTCGCCCCCCGCGAGGTGTTCGCCTTCCTCGGTCCCAACGGGGCGGGGAAATCCACCACCATCCGCATTTTGTGCACCCTCACCCGGCCGACCGCCGGCCAGGCCCGGGTCGGCGGCTACGACGTCGCCCGCCAGCCCCGCGCCGTGCGCCGCAGCATCGGCCTCGTGTTCCAGGACCAGACCCTCGACGAGCAGCTGACGGCGGAGGAGAACCTCCGCTTCCACGCCGTCCTCTACGGCGTGCCCCGGGACGAGGTCGGACGCCGGCTCGACCGGGTCCTCGAACTCGTCGACCTCACCGGACGCCGGTCCGACCTCGTGTCCACCTACTCCGGGGGCATGGCCCGGCGCCTGGAGATCGCCCGGGCCCTGCTGCACACCCCCAACGTCCTCTTCCTCGACGAGCCCACCGTGGGCCTCGACCCCCAGACCCGGGCCCGCATGTGGGAGGACGTCCTCCGCCTGCGGGACGAGGAGGG
>JBOGFO010000082.1:0-8188 GCA_050743445.1 Acidimicrobiia bacterium | reverse complement strand
GCTGTGCTGCTTGGCGGCCGCCGGGTAGGTGTCGGGATCGTCGACCCAGCCGACCACCGTCACCTCGGTCGCCTGGACCTCCACGGTCTGGCCCTTCCCCGCCGACTCGACCAGTTCGCCGGTGATCATCACCGAGCAGCCGGTGGTGAGGTGGAGGACCTCCGACTCGTAGTTGGGCAGGCCCGGGGCTCGGGGTGTCCCCGAGGAGGTCGGGCGGGCCACCACCTGGAGGGCGGCGAAGCAGGAGCCGTCGTGGAGGGCGATGAACGACAACCCGGCCTTGGAGTCGCGCCGGGTGCGGACCCAGCCCTTCACCGTCACCTGACCGCCGACGGGCACCTGCCCGGAGAGAACCTCGGCCACAGAAGCGATCATCAGGACCCGCCCCGCGGGGACTGGCGGCCGGGGCAGGGGCGCCCGGCCGCATCGCGATGAGCCGCCAGGCGAAGAAGAGCCATGGTCATGGCCGCAGCCTAGCGGTGTGTCCGCGTTTTGGTCGCGCGGTAGGAGTATGGTGTTTGCATGGCTCGTCCTCCTGCAGAAGCGTTGACCTTGCTGCTCAGGGAGCGGCGGGCTTTGGAAGAGATGGCGGCCAGCCCGTCCCGGCCGCACGCCATGGTGCGCCATGCCCAGGGCTTGCTGATGGCCGCTGACGGGCGGGCCAACTCGACGATCGCCGGGCGTCTTGGGGTGTCGCGTTCGACGGTGCTGGGGTGGCGTGCCCGCTTCGCCGAGGACGGTGTGAGGGGTGTGGGGAAGGTCCGTCCGGGGCGGGGCCGCAAGCCGACCATCCCGGCGGAGAAGATCGATGAGATCGTCCGGGCCACGCAGGAGACCACGCCGGAGAACGCCAGGCACTGGTCGGTGCGGTCGATGGCGAAGTCGACGGGCGTCGGTCGCTCCACGGTCCACAAGGTGTGGAAGGCCCGAGGGCTCAAGCCGCACCTGGTGGAGACCTGCAAGCTTTCCAACGATCCCGCCTTCGACGACAAGCTGGTCGATGTCGTCCCTCTCTACCTCAACCCGTCGGTGGCGGTCGTGCTCTGCGTGGACGAAAAGTCGCAAGTTCAGGCGTTGGACCGGACCTAGGACGGCGCTGAAGTAGGGGGCTCGTTTCGAGGTTTCCGGCTGGCACCGGCGGCGCTGGTGCGGTCGGTGGGGCCGAGAGACAGAAGGCGTTTCGCAGCGGAAACGCCTTTTGGCCTCGGGGCCGGTTCGTTGCGTGTGGTTGACCGCTCAGCCTGGCGTGCCGATCTCCCGGACGGCCGGGAGGTCCGCATCGAGGTGCGGCGCATCACAGGCGCTCCGGGCTCTCGATGCCGAGGAGGTCCAGTCCGAGGGTGAGAGTGTCCGAAGCCAGCTGGCACAGGATGAGCCGAGAGCGGCGCTGGTCGGCGTCCGGCGCGGCCAGCACCGGGCAGCGCTCATAGAAGGCCGAGAAGAGCACCGCGGTGTCGTCGAGGTACGTGGTCAGCCGATGGGGCTCGAGGCTGGCGACGGTGGCGTTGATGACGGCCGGAAACTGGGTCAGCTTGAGGACGAGGGCGCGCTCGGCGTCGTGGTCCAGGGCGAGGGGACCGTGCCGCTCCCGCTCCCCCTGCTCGGCCTTGCGTAACACGGACCGGATGCGGGCGTTGGCATACTGCAGGTAAACCGCAGTGTTGCCGTCCATGGCCAGCATGCGGTCGAAGGAGAAGACGTAGTTGCGCTCGCGACTGTTGGACAGGTCGGCGTACTTCACGGCGCCAATCCCCACCGCTCGGGCGATGCCGGCGCGTTGCGCCGGGACAAGGTCGCCGCGCACCGCGATGAGCGCGGCGGCACGGTCAACCGCCTCCTCCAGCAGGTCGACGAGCCGGACGCCGCCCCCGGTCCGGCTCCGCAGCACCTTGCCGTCCTCGCCGAGCACGGAACCGAATCCGCAGAAGCGCGGGACCGCACCTCCGTCGAGCCACCCCGCTTCCCGAGCGGCGGCGAAGATCAGGTCGAAGTGCAGCTGTTGGGGTGCTCCTACCACGTAGATGACCATGTCGGCCTGCAGGTCCCGGAGCCGGTAACGCAGGGCAGCCAGATCGGTGGTGTCATAGGTGTAGCCGCCGTCGCCCTTCTTCACGATGAGCGGAACCGGGGTGTCTTCCCGGCCCAGGAACCCCGCCGGGAAGACACAGAGTGCCCCGTCACTCTCCACCAGCCGGCCTGTGCTTCCGAACTCGTCCACAACGGTGGGCAGCGAGGCGTTGTAGGAGGACTCGCCTCGACTGTCGGCCGGGGCCAGCAGCACGCCGAGGAGCTGGTATACCCGCTCGAAGTGGCGCTGGGACTCGGCGACGAGCGCCTGCCACAACTTCACCGTCCGCTCGTCGCCCGCCTGGAGCGCCACCACCCGCCGGCGGGCCTGGTCGGCGAAGGCGGGGTCGGCGTCGAAGCGCTGCCGCGCCTCCTGGTAGAACCGGTTGAGGTCCTCGATGGCGAGCCGGTCGGGGTCGACATCGGGGTCGGACGCGGTTAGGTGCTCCAGGAGCATGCCGAAGGGCGTTCCCCAGTCCCCGAGGTGGTTCTGAGGGGTCACCTCGTGGCCCACGAACCGGAGGATCCGCACGATGGCGTCGCCCAGGATGGTGCTGCGGAGGTGACCGACGTGCATCTCTTTGGCGACGTTCGGTCCGCTGTAGTCGACCACGACCCGAAGACGGCGCGACGCCTCGGGCACCCCCACCCGGGGGTCGCCGGCCAACTCGGCTACCCGGCGGGTGAGCCACCCGGCGGCGACCCGCAGGTTGAGGAACCCTGCTCCCTCGACGCTGACCGACTCGAGAACGTCGCCTTCGAGATGGGCGGCGATCGCCTCGGCCACTTCCTGCGGGGATCGGCCCAGCTCCTTCGCTAACGACAGCGCGAGGTTGACCTGAAAATCTGCCCCGCGGCGAGCGGCGGCGGGTCGGATGAGAGCTTCCTCGGTTGTGATCGACCGGGAGAACGCGGCCCGGACGGCAGCCACGACCCGCTCGGCCAGCGCCCCTTCGACGTCCGGCGGCCCGGCGCCCACAGCCAACGTGGGATCCGTGGGAGTCATCGGGCGAGGCGGACTGCCAATCCCGCCATCACCGCTCCCGCCGCCATCCATAAGGTGTACACGTCGACCCCCACACCTGCGAAGGAGACCTGCCCGCCGCGGCCGGCGACGGTGATGAGCATCCCACCGAAGATCGCCAGCAGCTGGGCGACGGAGGACTCGACCAGATCGTAGAGCGAGAAGGCCACACCGGCCTCGGAGGGCGGAATTCGCTCGTGGGCGAGGGCGAGAATGGCAAGGCTCACCGCGTTCATGGCCAGGGCCAGACCGAGGATCAGCAGCCCGAGGAGCAACAGTCTGTCGGTGAGGAGGCCCAAGCACGCGGTCAGCACCCACGTCGTGCTCAGCGCGGCGATCGCTACCAGAGCGGTCCGGGCAACCCGCTCGGGCCCGTGGCGGTCGACGGCGCGACCGAAGAGGGGCAAGGTGACCAGCGATGCCACCTGTCGAACCAATGCCAGGGTGATGGCGGTTGACGATCGGACACCGGCCACGTCGATCAAGTAGGTGACGAGCAACGGCGGCCCTAAGAGCTCCGTGATGGCCAGCAGCTCGGCCAGCCGGCGAAGGGCCGGGTCAGCCCGGAGCCGGCCGACGGCGCTGGCCAGACCGGAGCCATCTCGACTCTGCCGACCCCCAGCGGGTCGCTCCTCCACGGCCCGCTCGGGGAGACCTCGGTTGAGCCGGAGGGCGAGGGCCACGTAGCCCCCAAGCGGGAGGAGCAGGAGGAGGAAGCGCTCGGGGGAAAGGCCTCCGCCCGTGAGGGCGGCGGCGGCCACGACATAGGCGAACCCGATGCTCTGGACCACGAGACGCATTCGGGACAGGACCCGCCGGTCGCGCCTCAGAAGGGCGATTGAAGGCTATTACGGGCTCGATGGCAGCCCCGCAGATTGCCCGCTGAACATCCTGAAGCGGCCACCTCATCGCAATTCGGCAGATGACTCAATCCAGAATCTTCCGGGGAAAGATCCTTCTGTCATAATCCAGAATCTTCCAGTGGCGATTGTTCTGATATGCGAGCTAGGAGCGCTCCCGGGGTGTGAGGTGGCGGACCCGGTAGGGGCGGCGGATGACGGGATAGGCGACGTTGTCGACCGGAACGCCACCGGGGGTCGTGCCCGACTCGGATCCGGCGTGGGCGTGGCCGTGGAAGGCGAAGTCGGCGCCGGCGGCGTCGATGGCCTGGGCCAGGAGCGAGCTGCCGAGGAAGGGATAGATCTCGAGCGCTTCACCCTCCAGGGTCCCGTCCACCGGCGAGTAGTGGAGGAGGGCGACGCGCAGGTCGGTGTCGAGCGCGGCCAGGGTCGCCTCCAGCTGCTCGGCCAGGTGGCGGCTGTGGCGCATGAAGGCCTTCATCTCCTCCTCGCCGAACTCGCTGCCGCAGGCTCCGGTGAACCCGCCGCCGAACCCTTTCGTCCCGGCCACTCCGAGCGTGAGGCCGTTGATCCGCAGGGTCGTCGAGCTCCCCTCCAGGATCGTCACCCCGACCTTCTCCAGGACGGCGGCGATCTTCTCCGGACAGCCGGCGTGGTGATCGTGGTTGCCCAGCACCGACACCACCGGGACGGGGAGGCCTTCGAGCTCTGCGGCCAGGACCTCGGCTTCGGCCGGCTCGCCGTGACGGGTGAGGTCACCGGCCAGGAGGAGGACGTCGGCTTCGTCGGGCAGGCCGGTGAGAAGGGGGCGCAAGGTGCCGGCTCCGTCCTCCCCCAGGTGAACGTCACCCACCGCTGCCACCCGCACTGCTCGGGGACCAGACATGGAGGAGTCATTCCCCGGAAGATTGGAGGCGATACCCCCCGGGGTACCCACTGGCCATGTCATCGTGGGAGCCCGATGCGACGCTGGTCGCCACCCTCAAGAAGGCGGCGGCGGCGTTGCGCGACGCCGGCGTGCCCTTCGCGGTCGGGGGCGGCTTCGCCGCCTGGGCCCGGGGGGCGCCCCCCACCGAGCATGACGTCGACCTGTTCATCTGCGAGAGCGACATCGCCACCGCCCTCGACACCCTGGCTGCGGCCGGGATGCGCACGGAATGCCCCCCGGAGGGCTGGCTGGTCAAGGCCTGGGACGGCGACGTGCTCGTCGACCTCATCTTCGCCCCGTCGGGTTTCGACGTCACCCCGACGGTGCTGGCCCGGTCCGAGGTGCTCAACGTGGTTGGCATGGAGATGCTGGTGCTTCCCGCCGCCGACATCTTCGTCAGCCGGCTGCTTGCCCTGAGCGAGCACCAGATGGACTTCGCCGGGCTGCTGCCCCTGGCCCGGGCCCTCCGGGAGAAGGTCGACTGGGTCGAGGTGCGGGCCCGGGTGGAGAGCTCGGCCTACGCCCGTGGCTTCCTCTACCTGCTGGAGGAGCTGGAGATCATCCCCTCCTCGACCGAACCGGCTCAGCCCATGCTCGAGAATCCGGTCGGGCACAGGACGACGACGACACGCTGATCCCCGAAGTGGGCTGGGGCATGCGCCCGGCCCAGATAGCGCTGGGCCAGCGTGTCCACGAAGTGGCAGTCCGAGTCGTCCTCGATCGACTCCACCTCCAGGCGGAGCTCGACGTGGCGGTAGGGGTCCTCGGGGTCGAGCACGGACAGGGCGGCCTGGGGATGGGCCTCGAGGTTGTGCAGCTTGCACGCGGCGCGGTCCTGGCTGATGCGCAGCCGCTCCCCGTCCCATTCGAACCACACCGGGTTCGACTGCGGGGTCCCGTCGGGCCGCACGGTGGCGAGGTGCCCGATCAGGGGTTGCTTGATGAGGTCGGCGTGGGTGGGAGGGATCATCTCCGACCGCGTGCGCGTGGTCATGGTCATGCGGATACCCGCTCAGAGGGCGGTGAGAACCTCGGTGAAGGAGGCGAGGAGCGGCTCGCCCTTCCCGGGGCCGATGCCGGCCGCCACCGGTCCGAGGTCGGCCACCGCCGCCCCCTCCGGGTAGGGCTCGGCCAGCAGGGCGACCATGGCGTCCGGATCCCAGCGCAGCATCACGCAGCACTGGAAGCGGGCGTGGGTCCGGGTGCGGCGCTGGGACAGGCCGACGACCTTGCGGCCGCCGGCGTCGAGGACCTCGCCGGGGCCGAGGCCGGCGAAGCACACCACCTTGGACCAGGCGGTGTGGCGCATGGCGCCGTCGTGCCAGCGGGCGGCCACCCCGACGGCCGCCAGGGCCTGCGTCCAGGCCCGGCCCAGCCAGTGGAAGGCGACGCCCACGTCGTCGACCCACAGCCGGTCGCCGGCGGGCACGAAGACGTCCATCCACAGCGCCTCGCCGGGGACGACGAGCACGGCCCCGCCCCCGCTCGGACGGCGGGCCACGTCGACCCCCGCCGCCGTCGCCCGCCCGGGGTCGAGGGTCGACTCGGCCTGGCTCGAACCCATGATCACCGCCGGCCGGACGACATCGAGGATGCGCACCTCCGGGCCCTCGGCGGGTGGGAGGGCGAGGTGGTCCGCGGCCGGGGCGGTGTGGCGCTCGATGGTCCATCGCATTTCGGGCGCAGGTTAGGGGTAGGAGGACGGCATGCCGCGAGCGATCTGGTCGGGGTCCATCAGCTTCGGGATGGTCAACGTCCCCGTGAAGATGTACTCCGCCATCCACGAGCAGGACCTGCGCTTCAACCAGTTCCAGGAGGGAACCGAGAGCCGCATCCGGAACAAGCGGGTGTTGGAGAAGACGGGCAAGGAAGTCCCCTACGAGAAGATCGTGAAGGGCTACGAGGTCTCGAAGGGCCACTACGTGATGATCGACCAAGAGGAGCTCGCCGCCTTCGAGCCCGAGGCGACGAAGACCATCGACGTGGAGGACTTCGTCTCCCTGGAGGAGGTCGACCCCATCTTCTTCGAGCGCACCTACTACCTCGTCCCCGACGCCGGCGAAGGAGCGAAGCGGGCCTACGTCCTGCTCCGCGACGCGCTGGAGGACCAGGACAAGGCGGGGATCGGGCGGGTCGTGATGCGCACCAAGCAGTACCTGGCCGCCGTCCGGGTGAAGGACGGATCCCTGGCCCTGTCCACCATGCTCTTCGCCGACGAGATCGTGCCGGTGAGCGAGATCAAGGGCGTTCCCACCAAGCGCACCAAGGCGCCCGCCGACCAGGTCAAGATGGCGGGCCAGATCATCGAGTCACTGACCCGGACCTGGAAGCCCGAGCGCTACGGGGACACCTACCGGGAACGGGTCCTGGAGTACATCGAGCGCAAGGCGGAAGGCGAGGAGATCGTCACTCCCGAGCCCGACGAGGACGAGCCCAAGGTGGTCGACCTCATGGCCGCCCTGGAAGCCAGCCTGGCCTCGGCCCGGGCCGGTAGCAAACAGGCCAGCAAGAAGCGCGCCAGCAAGAACGGCTCCGGTCAGAAGCGCCGCAAGAGCGCCTGACGATCAGCGACCGTTGCCGTGGCGGCCGTTGCGGGCTGCGGCCATGGCCACGTCCCCGCCCGCCCGCCGGGCCGCCATGACCAGCTCGGAGGCGGCGTAGAGGGTCCGGCCGATGTCGCCCGGGCTGGTGCGGTCGTAGACCGACAGCCCCATGCTCACCGTGACGACCTTCTTCGGCGGGTTGTGGAGGTGGACGATGTCGAGGGCCTCCACCGCCCGGCGGATCCGGGCCGACGCCCGCTGGACGGAGCGGTCGTCCTGCTCGGGAAGCACGACCAGGAACTGGGCGTCGCCCAGGAAGTGGACGCTGTCGCCGGTCCGGGTCTGGCGCTGCAGGAGGCTGCCCACGCGCTCGACCAGGGCGTCGGCCGCCTCCCGCCCGTGGTACTGGCGGTAGCGGTCCAGGCGGTCGATCTCGACGACGGCCAGCCAGTAGCGGTGGCCGTAGCGCCGGGTCCGGTCGGCCAGAGCCTCGAGCTCGGTGATGAGGAGGCGCCGGCTGTCGCCCGCGGCCAGGGCCGGGAACTCTTCGGTCAGCTGCAGCCGGGGGGCGTCGTCGGCCAGGCCCTGGTGGAGCATCGTCAACCGGGACGCGGCCACGAGGCGGGCCTCGAGGGATTCGATGGTGAAGGGCTTGGCCAGGTGGTCGTCGGCGCCCGCCTTCATGGCTTCGAGGGCGTCGGCCGATGCGGCGCGGCCGGTGACCACCACGATGTAGGTGTAGGGGTTGGCCGGCTCGGTGCGGATG
>JBOGFO010000081.1:0-2943 GCA_050743445.1 Acidimicrobiia bacterium | reverse complement strand
GCGCCGGCGTCGACCTGGCCGTAGTGGGGAGCGTTCTTGTTGAAGACCCGCCCGGCGGAGTCGACCAGCCAGTAGCCCCCTCCGTCCGGGGTCGCGGCCATGCCCACGATGGGCCGGTCCAGGGTCTGGCTGCCGAGTGCTCCCCAGAAGGGGGCGTCGCCGAAGGTGAAGATTCCCCCGTCGGACGCCACCAGCCAGTAGCCGTTCCCGCTCGGCGTGGCCGCCATGCCCACCACCGGGCGGTTGAGCCGGATGCTGCACAGTGAGCCCTTGAAGGGGGCGTCGCCGTGGGTGAAGACGCCGCCGTCGGCTGCCGCCAGCCAGTAACCCTCGCCCGAGGAGGTCGGGATGATGGACACCACCGCCGCCTGCGACGGCGACGAACCCAGGAAGTTCGCGCCCCCGAACTCGTAGACGTTGCCTCGGGCGTCGACCAGCCAGTAGCCCCGCTCCGGGGTGGCGGCCTGAGACGCAATGGTGGCCTGGGCGGCCAGGAGCGCGACACCGAGGAGGGCGGCGCCGAGACGGCGGCGCGGGCGGATCCGGAGCACGGGCGGAACTCCTTCGGATTCTCACGCTGGACTGGTCGGAGGCGTGGCCTGCCGGGCAGGGGGTGAGTCCGAGTTGGCCCTGGGCACCGCAGACTTCTCCGGCCAGGGTTTTCGACCACTGAGCGTGAGATTCCTCCCTTCCGCCCCCAATGAGGCGAGGAGGAGGAATGGTGGCGAGGCGGCCGGTACGCCGGAATGCGCCTCAGAACCTGAGAGCAGAGAGCTCAGAACTTGATGGCTGAGAGCTCCGGCACCCACTCCCGGCAGGCGTCCACCGCCGCCCGCCACCGGGCCCGGGCGTCCGACCGGGATGCCTCCGACCCTGCCGGGACGACCACAGCCCGGGGTTGGAGGAGGTCGGCGCAGGCGGCCTCGTCGGTCCAGACGCCGGTGGCCAGGCCGGCCAGGAAGGCGGCTCCGAGCGTGGTGGCCTCGGTGACGGCGGAGGCCTCCACCCGGCGGCCGGTGGCGTCGGCGAGGGCCTGGAGGACCACACCGTTGGCCGACATGCCGCCGTCGATGCGGAGACGGTCGACGGCCAGGCCCGTGTCGGCCTCCGCCGCCTCGAGCAGGTCGGCGCCGCGGTGGGCGACACCCTCGAGGACGGCCCGGGTGATCTCGGCCCGACCGGTGCCGAGCGACAGTCCGAAGAACCCGCCCCGGGCCCCGTAGTCCCAGTCCGGGGTGCCCAGCCCGAGGAAGGCGGGCACGAAGACCACCCCGCCGCTGTCGGGCACCGAGGCGGCCAGGGCCTCGGTGGCGGCGGAGTCGGGCACGATGCCGAGCCCGTCGCGCAGCCACTCCACGGCGGTCCCGGCGGTGATGGCGATGGCTTCCGCCCCCCAGGTCATCACCCCGGCCCGCCGCCAGGCGGCGATGGGGATCGTTCCCGCCGGCCCCCGGGTGGCCCACCGGGGCCCGGTGGTGCCGGTGCAGACGTCGAGCATCCCGCCCGTGCCCAGCGTGAGTTTGGCCTCACCGGGCCGAACGCAGCCCTGACCGAGAAGCGACGCCTGCTGGTCGCCGGCCAGGCCGGCGATGGGCGGCTCTCCGGGTAGGGCCTTCGCTGCGCCGCAGATTCCCGACGAGTCGACGATGGGCGGCAGCACCGCTTCGGGGATGCGCAGCGCTTCGAGGACCCCAGCGTCCCATTCCATCGGGGACACCCCGGACCCCGGGCCCAGAGGGTCGAGAGCGACCATCCCGGTCACGCCGGCGTTGCCCGGGTCGGTGGCGTGCACCATCCCGCCGGAGAGGGTCCAGGCCAGCCAGGTGTCGACCGTCCCGAAGGCCAGCTCGCCGGCCGCGGCCCGGCTCCGGTCGGGATCGGCCAGGTCGAGGAGAAAGGCCAGCTTGGTGGCCGAGGCGTTGGGGGCGATGCGCAGACCCTGGGCCTGGAGGGCGAGGCAGGTGCCGACGGTGCGCAGGTCCTGCCACCCCACGCCCGGACCGACCGGCGTGCCCGTCGAGCGTTCCCAGCAGATCGTCGATGCCCGCTGGTTGGTGATCCCCACGCCCGTCACCGGAGCGTCCCAGCGGGCCAGGGCTTCGAGGGCCACCTCCAGTGCGGCCTCGGCGAGCTCGGCGGCGTCGAACTCGACGAAGTTTGGCAGCGGGGTGGTGGGCAGCACCTGGCGGTAGACCGAGGTGGCGACCTCGCCGTCGGCGGTGATGACCGCGGCCCGCACCCCGCTGGTACCGGCATCGACGGCGAGGACCGCCGCCAGGCGGCTCACCGGGGTCGGGGGATGGTGGTCAGGGAGGGGATATCGCCATTATCCCTCCCTGACCGGCCAGCATCCCTCCTGACCGCTCAGGCTCAGCGGCCCATGTTCTGAATGGCGTCCTTGCCCTTCTGGGCGGCCTTGTCGATCTTGTCGGTGTGCTTGCCGCCGGTCTTCTCGTCGGCCATCTCGCGGGCCCGGTCGATGCCCTCTTCGATCTTGTCGCCGTGCTGTTCGGCGGTGTCGCGAACCTTGTTCTTGATGTCGTCCATGAGACCCATTTTTTTCCTTCGGTAGCGGACGTCGGTCCCCAGAACGATGCCCCGAGGGATGCCATGGGTAACCACCGCCCGCCCTCGTTGGGGCTAGAGCTGCTCGCGGCGGCGCAGCCGCATGGCGGCCACGAACCCGCCGATGATGCCGAAGGACATGGCGAAGAGGCCGGCGGTGACGAGGGCCTCGACGATCTTGAGGCTGGCGTCGCCTTCCCGGCCGAGGAGCTGCTCGCCGACCAGGGCGCGGGTGGCGACCCGCAGGGGCAGCCACAGGGCGAAGGCGCCCAGGCCGGCCAGGGCCCCGTGGGTGTAGGGCGAGCCCTCGGCGGTGGTGGCGGCCCGGTACCCGGCCAGGAAGAAGGCGGCCAGGATGGCGGCGAAGAGGGTGAAGAC
>JBOGFO010000080.1:0-3155 GCA_050743445.1 Acidimicrobiia bacterium | reverse complement strand
GCCCGAGGGGGTGGCGGCCATGCCCACGATGGGCCGGTTGAGCTACACCGAGCCGGTCGAGCCGAAGAACTTGGCGTCGCCGAAGCTGAAGATGCCGCCGTCGGTGGCGACGAACCAGTAGCCGTTGCCCGAGGGGGTGGTGGCCATGCCGACGATGGGCTGGTTGAGCTTGACGGCGCCGGTGGAGCCGAAGAACTTGCCGGCACGCACGCCCTCGGGGCCGGCGAAGGAGAAGATCCCGCCGTCCGAGGCCACCAGCCAGTAGTCGCCGGGGATGTCCGGGATCTCGGGGATGTTGCCGCCCGGACCGGGGTCGCAGCACACGGGGGCGACGCCACCCGTGCCCGGGATCCGCAGGAAGACGTCGACGAGGCCGTTCCCGTCGCCGGCGATGAGGTCGCCGGCGTTGGACTCGAAGGCCACGCGGCCGCCGTCGCTGTTGATCGAGGGCTGGAAGCTGCCGCCGCCGCCGGTGATGCCGTCGGTCCGGGTGCTGACGTTGATCAGGCGCCGGCCGGGCAGGTCCCAGACGGCGATATCGTCCTTGCCGTTGGTGTCCTTGGCCAGGATGCCCGAGGCCTGGAAGGCGACCACGGTGCCGTCGGCCGACAGGGACGGGTTGAGGCCGTCGGCGGGCACCAGGGTGCTCTCGTGGGTGTCGACGTTCAGCACGTTGATGTTGTTCAGGATCTGGTAGGCGACGATCCGGCCGCTGCCGCTGAGGGAGGGTCGCCCCGAGCCCTTGCCGGCCACCCGCTCGGGGGTGCCGCCCCGCCACAGGTAGATGCCCGAACCGTCGTCGTTGGAGGAGTTTCCGGCGGTCATGGTGACCTCGAAGGCCACGGCGTCACCGGCGTGGCTGATCGACGGGGCCACGGCGTCGCCGGTCCCGGCGGGATTGCCCAGCTCGGCGGGGCCGTTGCCGCCGTTGTGGACGAAGATCTTGCGGGCGCCGGCACCACCGGACCAGGCGACGATCGCCCCGTTGCCGTTGACCGTCGGGGAGAAGGCGCCGGTGCCGGCCGCGGCGGTGGAGACCAGGCGCAGGCCGGAGCCGTCGCGGCCCACGGCGTAGATGTCCGACACGCCGTTGGCGTCCCCGCCGGCCAGGTTCTTGGCGGTGGAGAACACGACGGTGCTGCCGTCGCCGCTGATCTCGAGCTCCTTGGCGCCGGCGTCGCTCACGATCGCCCGGTCGTTCACCATGACGTGGCCGGTGTTGCCCTGCAGATAGGCGATGACCGTGCCCGTGTCGTCGATGGCAGCTTCCGAGCTTCCGCCGCCGGGGCTCACCTTGGACAGCACGCCATCGGGAACGGCGGCGCCCGCGGGGCTGGCCACAGTCGCCGCCGAAAGGGCGGCCACGAGCATCAAGCGAGCGGTCAACCGGTTACGGCTCGGCCGCATGCGGTCCTCCTGAGGGGGTTCGGGCGGGGGAAAGGCCCTACTCTTCGTGGTCAGTCTTGTCACTGATGGCGCGCTTGTCTACCTGTGATGCATATGTGAGCGGGCGCGAAGGCCCGACCGTGGTGAGTTCGACCTCCGGACGTTTCCTTCCTGCCGGGAGGGGAGGTATGCCCCAGTAGCATTGGGCCGTGGTTTCGGCCTCTTCGCCCTCTCCGGCGGGCACTCCCATCACCACTTCGGACGAGCATCTGGCCCGCATCCGCTACGACGCGGCCGGCCTGGTCCCCGCCATCGTCCAGGAGGCGGGGACCGGCGCCGTCCTCATGCTCGCCTACATGAACGCCGAGGCGCTGCGGCGCACGCTCGAGACGGGCCGGACCTGGTTCTGGAGTCGCTCGCGGGGCGAGTACTGGTGCAAGGGCGAGACGTCGGGTGACCGCCAGTGGGTCCGCGGGGCGTACTACGACTGTGACGGGGACACGGTGCTGGTGGTGGTGGAGCAGGAGGGCCGGGGCGCGTGCCATACCGGCGAACGGACCTGCTTCTACCGAAGCTTCGACGACGCGGGCTAGTGGGGGTCACCAGGTGTCCGAGCTCCGGCTGAGCCCCTCCCCCGAGGATTTCGTGGCGCTGGCCGCCACCCATACGGTCGTTCCCGTCTGGCGGGAGGTGCTGGCCGACCTCGAGACGCCGGTGTCGGTGTTCCTCAAGCTCGTCGGCGCCGGCGAGGGGTTCCTGCTCGAGTCGGTCGAGCACGGCGAGCGCTGGGGCCGGTACTCCTTCATCGGGCGCGACCCGGCCCTCACGCTCGTGGCCCGGGGCCGGACGGTCACCTGGTCCGGTCCCTCCCCCGACCTCTCCGCCGGCCTGCCCACCGACCGGGGTGCGCTGGGGGCGATCGAGGCTCTCCTGGCCCGGTTCCGGGCGCCCCGGCTCCCGGAGCTGCCTCCATTCCACGGCGGCATCGTGGGCTGGCTGGGCTACGACGTGGTCCGCGAGATCGAGGCACTGCCCGACGTCCCGCCCGACGACCTCGACCTGCCCGACGCGGTCATGTCGCTCACCGGCCACGTCGCCGCCTTCGACCACTTCCGCCAGCGCCTGTACCTGATCGAGAACGTGCTGGTCCCGCCCGGGGCGCGGGGTGTCCCCGGAGAATCCGGGGCGCGGGGTGTCCCCGGAGAACCCGGGGCGCGGGGTGTCCCCGGAGAATCCGTGGCCAGTGAGCCCGAGCTGCTCGCCGCCTATGAAGCGGCCGCCGCCCGGCTCGACGCCCTGGTGGACGACCTGGCCCGGCCCCTGCCCTACCTGCCCGCGCCTCCGCCGGCCGAGATGGGCGAGGACGCGCCGGTCCCCGACGTCACCTCCAGCTTCTCGGGCGGTTCCTTCCAGGTGGCGGTGGAAGCGGCCCGGGAGCACATCCTGGCCGGCGACATCTTCCAGGTCGTGCTCGCCCAGCGGTTCGAGTTCGACCTCGGCTGCGACCCCTTCGACGTCTACCGGGTGCTGCGCCAGGTGAACCCGTCGCCCTACATGTACTTCCTCCGGGGCCACGACGAGATCGTCGTCGCCGGCTCGTCACCGGAGCCGATGGTCCAGCTCCTCGATGGGCGGGTGATCAGCCGGCCCATCGCCGGGACCCGCCGGCGGGGCCGCGACGACCTCACCGACAAGCGCCTGGCCGGCGAGCTGCTCGAGCACCCCAAGGAGCGGGCCGAGCACGTGATGCTGGTCGACCTGGCCCGCAA
>JBOGFO010000079.1:0-10977 GCA_050743445.1 Acidimicrobiia bacterium | reverse complement strand
GTGGCCTCGAGCCCACCGAGCGGGTGGTGGAGCGCGTGGCCAACGGCCCCGCCTACGACCTCGGCGAACCCGGCGGCGTCGCCCAGCTCGCGGCCGCCGTCGCTCCCGCCATCGTCGCCCTGCGGGTCACCGCCCCGTCGGGGGAACGGTTCGGCTCCGGGATCGTCTTCCGCTCCGACGGCCACGTGCTCACCAACCATCACCTCGTCGACGGGGCCACCTCGATCGAGGTGACCTGTGCCGACGGCCGCTCCTTCAGCGGTCGCCACATCGGCGCCGATCCGGAGAGCGACCTGGCCGTCATCGCCTTCGACCATCCGAACCTCGAACCGGCGGTGCTCGGGACGGCCCGAACCCTGCAGGTGGGCCAGACGGCGATCGTGCTGGGCGCGCCGAGCGGGCCCCAGGGGAGCCCGTCGGTGACCGCCGGCGTTATCGCCGGCCTCGGCCAGGTCTTCGAGGTGGCGGGCCGGCCCCTCTACGACCTCATCTCCACCGACGCCATGGTGGGGGCCCGGGCCTCGGGCGGACCGCTGGTCGACCGGCGGGGCACGGTGGTCGGGATCACGACCCGGGCCAACACCAGCAGCCTCGGCGGGGAAGGCCTCGGCCTCGTGATTCCCATCGACCGGGCCCGCCAGGTGGCCACCCAGCTGATCGCCGAAGGCCGGGTCACCTACCCCTGGCTCGGCCTGGCGGCCACCGACCTCGACCCCTGGACGGCCAAGGAGTACGGGGTGGGGACGGGCACGCTCGTCCGCCGGGTCGAACGGGAGAGCCCGGCGGCCCGGGGCGGCGTCAAGGTCCAGGACGTCGTCACCGCCGTGGGCGAGGATCCCATCTCCACCATGCACGAGCTCACCATGCTCGTGCGGCGCCATGAACCGGGAGACCGGATCGAGCTCACGGTGATGCGCTCGGGCACGGCTCGGACGCTCAAGGTGCGCCTTGACCAGGCTCCGGACCAGCCCTGAACCACCGGCTGAGGCACGCGCCGGCCGTCCGGTTCACCTCGAGTGGAGATTGAAGGTTGCTCGCGGCCTCCTCAAGCTCTACTCATACTCGGAGTGAATCCGCTGGTACCGGGGGTGCCGGTTTGTTAGCGTCGGGCTGCTGCTGGGTGTTCGCCTTCCCCCGATCGCCACACGATCCTTCCCCGATCCGGCCCTCCTCGATGCGAAGGGACCGCTTTGGCCGATAGTTCCCAGGCCTCGGACCTCACCGGCGCGACGCTGCTCGGCGACAGCGAGCTCGTGGCGCGGGCACGTCAGGGTGACCGTCGGGCCTTCGGGACGCTCTACCTCCGCCACCACGACGCCGCCTGGCGGGTGGCGTGCACGGCGGCCGGATCCTCCACCGACGCCGAGGATGCGGTGGCCGAGGGATTCGCCAAGGTTTTCGCCGCTCTGCCCCGCATGGTCGACCGGGACCTCGCCTTCCGGCCCTACCTGCTGGCCTGCGTCCGCAACGCGGCCGTCGACCGCCACCGGCGGGAGCGCAAGCTCGACCTCCGGGACGATGTCCCCGATGTGGCGCTGGCGGCCGCCGAACCCGACGAGCTCGTCCTCGATGACCTCGAGCGCAACCTGGTGGGCGAGGCGCTGCGCTCGCTCCCCGAGCGCTGGCGGACGGTCCTGTGGCTGACCGAGGTGGAGGGGATGACCCCGGCCGAGGTCTCGGCCGTCATCGGGATCAAGCCCAACGCCGTGGCCGCCCTGTCGTACCGGGCCCGCGAGGGGCTCCGGGAGGCCTACCTCCAGGCCCACGTGAAGGCCGAGGCCAAGGCCGAGTGCCGCTACACGGTTGATCGCCTCGGGCCCTATGTGCGGGGCGAGCTGGCCGAGCGGGAGCGGGTCCGGGTGCAGGCGCACCTCGACCGCTGCGCCGCCTGCCGGCAACGGCGCGACGAGCTGGCCGACGTGAACGCCAGCCTGCTCGGCGCCCTGGTGCCCGTCCCCCTGCTGCTCGGGTCCCGTACCCAGCAGGAGTGGATCGCCAAGGCCCACCTGGGCAAGGGCACCCGTCGGGCCAAGCCGCCGGCCAAGGCGGCGAAGGCGGCCAAGCTGGGCACTTCGACCGCTGTGCAGGCCGCCGTCGCCGGCGTCGTGGCCCTGGTCATGCTCATCTCGGGCGCCGTGGCGGTGGAGCGCTTCGGCAGCAGCCCCCAGCTGGCCGCGAAGCTCTACAACCCCGTGGCCATCCCCAAGATCCCCACCGCCCCGGTCGCCGAGGCTCCCGTCGAGCTGGCCGCCCCGGCGGTACCCGAAGCTCCGGCGCCCGCCCCGGTCCGGCGGTCTGCACCGGCGGCGGCGCCTGTGCCGGTGAGCGAAGTCGAAGAGGTGGCAGCCCCGGTGCTCCCCGAGCCGAGCCAGGCGCCTGCGCCGGCCCCCGAGCCCGAACCGACCGCCCCGGCTCCGCCGACAACGCCCGAGCCTCCGGCCCCGCCGGCGCCCGAGCCGCCGCCCGCCGTCTTCGCCGCCGCTTCGATCGGCGAAGGCGCCAACGGAGTGGTGCTGGCCATGGCGGTGCCCGAGCGGGTTCGGCCGGGTAACCCTCAACCTGATGTTGACTTTACGGTGGGGACAACACCGCTGCTCGGAGACGCTGAACCGTCGAAGGGCACCAACGTGGAGCTCGGCGGATCGCTCCTTCCCGTCTCCCAGCCCTCGCCGGGAGTCGGGTTACCGCTCGGCCTGACGTAGCGGGATCGCCGCGCTTCAGCGGCGCCGGCGCGCTCCCACGACCATGCCGGCGGCGGCGATGCCGGCACCGACTCCTACTGCGGTGGCCAGCCGGGCCCGGGCGGCGCCGGCGTGCCGGTGGGCCTGTCCGTCGACACAGGCCAGGACGGCCTGCTCGTTGGTATGGCGCGGTGACCAGCCGGCGGCGCGCAGGCGATCGATGGCCACCACCCACGGGTGCACCAGGTAGGGGATGGCCGTGGGCGGCAGGTCGACGACGCCGGCGGACCACAGGCGGTTCAGGATCCGCCCGGCCAGCTCGGGGCCCACACCGGGCTGGACCCGCCGGCCGAGCACGCCCCGGAGGTCGTCGCGTGACAGCCAACCGTCGGCCCCCACGTTGTAGGCGCCGGGAAGGTCGACGGCCACCGCCAGGGCGAGGGCCTCGACCGCATCCTCCTCGTGGAGGAACTGCACCGGCGCCGTCGCTCCGGAGATCCCCAGCGGGAGGCGCGCTCGCAGCACCCGGGCCAGGGCGTGGTCCGCCCCGGGACCCACGACGGTGGCGAGGCGCAGCACGGTGGTCACCGTCCCGGGATGGTCGGCCGACCATTGCGCCAGGAGGCGTTCCGCCTCGGCCTTGTGGGTGCCGAGGGGGAAGCCGGGATTGGGCCGCAGGGGCGCATCCTCGTTGAGGGGTATGGGGTTGTTGGGCCAGGCTCCGTACACGGCGGCCGAGGAGACGAGCACCACCTTGCGGACCGCGGCGGCTCCGGCCGCCTCCAGCACTCGCCGGGTCCCGGTCACGTTCACCCGGGCCATGAGGTTGTTGTCGGGGATGGCATCGTGGACGCCGGCCAGGTGCACGAGCACCTCGACACCGGCGAGCAGCGGCGCCAGGTCGGACCGGGTGACGTCGACCAGGTGCATTTGGAGGTTCCGGCTCCGGAAGGCGGAGTCGGCCACATCGAGGCCGGTGATGTGCTCGTGGTCACCTCCCAGCCGGCGCGCCAGACCCTGTCCCAGGAAACCCGCCACCCCGGTGATCGCCACGGCGGTCATCCCCATAGACTGACGGCAGTGAGCGATCCTCCTCAACCTTTCAATCCGTTCGGCGGCTTTGATCTCAATCAGATGTTGAGATTTCTGCAGGCCGGCGGCCCGGTGCACTGGGAGGTGGCGGCCCAGGTTGCCCGCTGGGTGGCGGAGAGTGGCTCGGACCCTTCCGGTCTTTCTGGTCTCCCCGGAATCCCCGGCCTGCCCGGCATGGGAGGCATGGGAGGCCCGACCCCGGCCGAGGCCGGACCGGCGGTGAGCTCCGAGGATCGTCAGCGCCTGGCCGAGGTGGCATCCGCGGCCGAAGCCCTGGTCCTGGCCGACACCGGCCAGTCCCTTCCCGTCCCGTCACTCGAGGCCCTGGGCCGGGCCGAATGGGCGGACCGGGCCCTCACCCAGCTCCGTCCCGTGCTCGAGCGTCTGGCCATCACCCTCCAGGGCGAGGCCGCCATGCCCGACCCGGCGTCGACCGAGATGAATCCGCTGGCCGGCATGATGGGCGCCTTGGGCCCGCTGCTGCTCGGCGTGCAGTGCGGCTTCATGGTGGGCCAGCTGGCGCAGGGGCTGTTGAGCCAGCACGACTTCCTCCTCCCCGCCCCCGACCCGGCCCCGCCGGCGGTGATCGTGCCCAACCTCGAGGAGTTCCACGAGGCCTGGTCGATCCCGCCCGACGACCTCCGCTACTACGTCGCGCTGTCGGAGTCGGTGCGGTCCCGCATGTGCTCGCGTCCGTGGGTCCGGGCCCGCCTGGTCGCCCTGGCCAGCGAGTACGTGGGCTCGTTCCGGGTCGACCCGGAAGCCATCCAGGCCCAGCTGGGCACGATGGACATCACCGACCCGTCCTCCCTCGAAGGCCTCCTGGGCGACCCCGACGCCATGCTCGGGGCCATGACCTCCCCGGCGCAGCAGGCCGTTCTGGAACGCCTCCAGCTGACGACCGCAGTGCTCGAGAGCTACGCCGACGCCGTCGTAGACCGGCTGGCGGGGCCCATGGTCCCCTCTCTCGGCGTCATCCGCGAAGCCCGGCGGCGCCACCGTCTGGAACGGTCCGAGGCCGACCGCTTCGTGCAGCGCCTCCTCGGGCTGGACCCGAGCGGGCGCACCCACGCCGCCGCCGCCGCCTTCTGTGCCGGCGTGATCGAGCGGGCCGGGACCGAGGGGCTCGATCAGCTCCTGACCGGTGAGGACTTCCTCCCCACGCCGGCGGAGCTCGAGGCACCGGGGCTGTGGCTGGCCCGCCTGGAACTCGGCCGGTAGGATTCTGGTGATGACTCGCAGCTATCGCCGCTGGTTCTTCTTTGGCCCCGGGGCAGCCCGGGGGGTGGCCGCCGGCTGACGGCAGCACCCTCCAGCGGTACCGCCCCGGCCGAACGGCCGGGGTTTTTCATTTGTGCGGGACCTTGATTGTCAGGGGAGGACGAACGTGATCGTGGTCATGCAACCTCAGGCCACCGAGGCCGAGATCGAAGGTGTGATCGCGGCCCTCGCCGGGCACGGCCTGCAGACCTCGGTCTCCCGGGGCCAGGAGACCACGGTGGTGGGCGCCATCGGGGACGTGGATGCCGCCGGTGACCTGTCCCACCTCTCGGTCCTGCCCGGCGTGGAGCGGACGGTCCGGGTCTCGGCGCCGTACAAGCTGGTGGCGGCCCGGGAAGGACACCGGCGCTCGGGGGTGCCGGTGGGCACCGGCGTCATCGGAGGCAACACGTTCTCCCTCATCGCCGGGCCGTGCGCCATCGAGGACGCCGAGCTGGCCGGCCAAGCGTGTGCGGCGGCCGCCGCGGCGGGCGCCACCGTGCTCCGGGGCGACGTCTACAAGCACCGGACATCGCCCTACGCATTCCAGGGACTCGGCCCCGCCGGGCTCGAGATCCTGGCCGAGCAGAAGGCCCGCTTCGGCCTCCCCGTCGTAGTGGAGGTCCTCCATCCCCAGGAGGTCGACACCCTCGTCGAGGTCGTCGACGTGTTCCGCATCGGCGCCCGCAACATGCAGAACTTCGACCTGCTGCGGGCCTGCTCGCTCACCGGCAAGCCGGTCATGCTCAAGCGGGGGCTGTCCGCCACCATCGAGGAGTGGCTGCTGGCCGCCGAGTACGCCGCCTCGTCGGGGAACCTCCACATCATCCTGTGTGAGCGGGGGATCCGGACCTTCGAGACGGCGACCCGCAACACCCTCGACCTCTCCGCCGTGAGCGTCGTCCAGGCCCGGTCCCACCTGCCGGTGATCGTCGACCCGTCGCACGGGACGGGCCTGCGCTCGCTGGTGGCGCCGATGACCCTGGCGGCGGTGGCGGCCGGCGCCGACGGCGTGATGATCGACGTCCACCCCCGGCCCGAGGTGGCCCGCTGCGACGGCCCCCAGGCCCTCCTCCCCTCGGAGCTGGCCACCCTGGCGGCCCGGATGTGGGAGCTGGCGGCGTGGATGGGCCGTGACGTCCCCGGGCGCAAGGCGGCGGACCCCGCGGGCGTCTGACCCTTGGCCGGTCAGGCGGTGATCCGGGAGGCGCGTACGCCGGCCAGGTAGGAGAGGCCGGCGAACCCCAGGCCGACGCCCAGGATCAGGAACCCCAACCGACCGGGGATGGGCAGGGCGGCCGGGAAGAAGGCGCCCGCCACCCACGCCAGCTGGAACCGCGTCTCGAACCGGGCGAAGGTCCGGCCCCGGGCGGCGTCGGGCGCGTCGCGCTGGACCAGGCTGTCGAACGCCAGGCGGCCGCCGGCGGCGCCCACCGACACCACCGCCGCCACCAGCGCGGCGCTGACCCTCGAGAATCCCCGGGCGCCGAAGATGGCCACCACGGCCGGCAGGAGCAGGGCGGCAACGAGGATGACCTCCTCCTGCACCCGGCGCCGCAGCGGTGGGGCGGCGACAGCGCCGATGAGCCCGCCCAGCGCCCCGGCGGCGAGGACCACGCCGAACCACCAGGCGGGCTCCTGACCCCCCTTCAGGGCGAAGGCGACGACGAAGGTGAGGAAGCCGACGCCGGCCCGCAGGACGGCCATCGCGGTGGCGGCGAGGAGGACCGGCGGCGCCCGGAGCTCGGCCACCTCCCGGGCGGCGACCGGTGGGGCCACGTGCTTGGCCGACGGCACCCGGAGGGCCGCCACCGCCGCCGCTGCCAGCACCAGGACGGCGAACCGCAGCACCCAGCGGGAGTCGGTGAGGGCGGCCACGCCGGCGCCCAGCGGCGCCAGCATCACGCCGGCCAGCACGGCGATGAGCGCCAGGCGGGAGTTGGCTTCCACCAGCGCCGAGTCGTCGGGCACGACGGCGGGAACCAGCGCGCTCTTGGCCACCAGCGCCCCCTTGGACAGCGCCAGGGCACCGAAGGCCTCGGGATAGAAGAGGAGGGAGTTGAGGTCGCCCGCCATGAGCAGGCACAGCAGCGCCCGGCCGGCGGCGCAGCCGGCCAACACCAGCCGGCGTCCCCCCTTGGTCCGGTCGAGGACGGGCCCCATGACCGGCGCCACGACGGCGAACGGCACCATGGTCACGAGCAGGTAGAGGAGCACTTTGGGCCGGGCGGCGTCCGCCGAGACGCTGAAGAAGATCGACCCCGCCAGGGCTACCGCGATGAGGGTGTCGCCGCCGACGCCGAGGGCGTGGGCGACGGCCAGTCGGGAGAAGGGGCTCACTCCGGGAGCCGGCGTCGCAGGCATGCGCCTGCGCAGGCTACCGGGGGGCGCGGGATCGAATCAGGGCATCCTCGACAAGGTGCTTCCAGGGCTGTGGTTGAAAGGACTATTCTGTGCAGTGGCACTTACAACTGCTGCGCTGTACCGCGCTCTGGATGAGGACTTGCCTTGAATTTTGATACCTACACCAGCCTCTCGGTGGTGACGGCCGTCGACCTGGTCAACACCCTCGACCCCGGCTCGGGCGACGACGGGCTGACCCGGCCCGAGCACCTGGTGTCGTTCCTCCGGGGCCACCGTGACAGCTACTCGAGGCCGGTGACGGCCGACGACGTGGCCGACGTCCGTCAACTGCGGGATCAGCTGCGGCGCGCCTTCGTGCTCCGGGACGAGCCGGCCGTGGTCTCGCTGCTCAACGCGATGCTGGCCGAGGCCAGCGCGCTCCCGCAGCTGAGCGATCACGACGGCGAGCCCTGGCACCTCCACTTCACCCCGCCGGAATCGTCACTCGTCGCCCACATGGCGGCCGAGGCGGCCATGGGGCTGGCCATCATCATCCGGGACCAGGGTCTGGACCGGCTCCGGCTGTGCTCGGCCGTCGGCTGCTCCCGGGTCTTCGTGGACACGTCGCGGAACCGCTCCCGCCGGTACTGCGATCCCGCCACCTGCGGCAACCGCACCAACGTCGCCGCCTACCGGGCCCGGCAGCGGGCCGTGATCGCGTCCGCCGGCTGATTCTTAGCCAGACTTAAGTAAGTTCCTTAGTAAGCTCCAACAAACACTTAGCCTCTTGCATTCGCGCCCTCGTTCGTCGAAGATGGCGAACGGATACCCCTTACATTCCTCCCCCTGTTCACTTCGACTTCCCCTGCGGCCAAGGGTGCGTTCGCCCGAGGTCGTTACCGTCGGAACCGTCGTCGGAGTCACCCCGAGCCCGCACGACCCGAGGGGTATCCCGAGCCCCCGGCCGGCAGCGGAAACCATGGCTAAGGAGGAACAACCCTTGCCTGAGGCGACATCCACGATGCGTCCCCCGGTCGGTCGTGACCGGGGTGGTGAACCCGGGGGACGGGGGCTCCCCGGACGGGACATCGCCACCAGCATCACCACGGCGTTGGAGATGCCCCGGCTCGTCCGGCTCGGACCCAACCTCTTCGGCGCCGCCTTCACCCTCATGAAGCTGCTCCCCGCCCGCCACATCCTGGACCGGGCCCGGGAAGACGGGGCACTGGAGCCGGGCACCGTCGTCATCGAGACGACCTCGGGCACCTTCGGTCTGGCCCTGGCCATGGAGTGCTCGCTGCGGGGCCAACCTCTGGTCCTGGTCTCCGACCCCGCCGTCGCCCCCGCGCTGCGCCGGCGCCTGCGCGACCTCGGCGCCCATGTGGTGATCGTGGAGCGCCCCGCTCCGGTGGGCGGTCTCCAGCAGGCCCGGCTCGACCGGATCGACGATCTCCGGAGCCGCCATCCCCGCCACTTCCTTCCCTCGCAGTACGCCAACCCGGACAACCCCGGCGCCTACCGGGCCCTGGCCGAGGCCCTGACCGCCACGATCGGGCCGGTGGACTGCCTCGTCGGCCCGGTCGGCTCCGGGGGCTCCATGTGCGGCACCACCTCGTTCCTGCGCCAGGCCGGTCACGACGTCGTGGCGGTGGCGGTCGACACCCCCGGCAGCGTGCTCTTCGGTCAGCCCGACGCCCCCCGCCGGGTCCGGGGGCTCGGGAACAGCCTCATGCCCCCGAACCTCGACCACTCCGCCTTCGACGAGGTGCACTGGGTCAGCGCCCGGGAGGCCTTCGCCGCCACCCGGGCCCTGCACCGGCATCACGCCCTGTTCATGGGCCCGACGAGTGGGGCCGGCTGGCTGGTGGCCCGGTGGTGGGCCCGGACCCATCCCGACACCACCGTGGTCGCCATGCTTCCCGACGAGGGCCACCGGTACTCCGACACCGTCTACGACGACGACTGGCTGCGCCGCCAGGGCCTGCTCGTCCGCGGTCCGGGGGCCCGGGGGATGCGCCGGCTCCCGGCCCGGCCCTCCGAGATCACCTCACCGGGCGACCCGGTGCCCGAGTGGTCCTGGCTGCAATGGGGCCGGCGCCGCTACGACCAGGTTCCGGGGGTGGTCCCGCCCCCTCTCGTGCTACCCCGCACGGTTCCCGCCGGGCCGGGGGCGGCCGCGTGACGGCGGCGCCCGGCTCCCTCCTCGTTCTCGTCGAGTCCAACACCTCCGGCACGGGCCGCCTCCTGGTGGCCGCGGCCCGGGCCCGCAAGCTCCGGGCCGTCCTGCTGAGCACCCGTCCCGACCGTTACCCGTGGGTCGAGGACGACGGGGTGGAGGTCGCCTGGGCCGACACGACCGACCCCGAGGCCGTAGCCCAGATCTGCGCCCGCCTCGGCCGGCGTTCACCGCTGGCAGGTGTCACCACCACGTCCGAGTACTTCGTGGCCACCGCCGCCCGGGCCGCCGCCCGCCTCGGTCTCCCGGGACCGGACGCCGGCGCCGTGGACCAATGCCGGGAAAAGCGCCGCCAGCGCCTCGCGCTCTGCCAGGGCGACGTACCGGTTCCCGCCTTCGAAGCGGTGGGGTCGGCAACCGCAGCCGTGGCCGCCGCCGCCGAGATCGGCCTGCCGGTGGTGTGCAAGCCGGCCGACGGTACCGGCAGCCGCGGGGTACGCCTCTGCTCCGACCTCGACGCCGTGGCCGCCCACGCCCGCCGGCTCCTCAGCCACCGCCGCGACGAGCGGGGCGCCGCGTCCCTCCCCTGGATACTGGTCGAGGAGTACGTGGACGGCCCGGAGTTCTCGGTCGAGACCCTCGCCGGCGAAGTGGTGGGCGAGACGGTCAAACACGTCGGGCCCCTCCCCCACTTCGTGGAGACCGGCCATGACTTCCCCGCCCACGGGCCCGGCCTGGCCGATGTCGCCGCCACCGCCTCCCGGGCGGTCAAGACACTCGGCCTCGATTGGGGCGCGGCCCACACCGAGGTGCGCATGAGCGCGACCGGACCGGTGGTGATGGAAGTGAACCCCCGCTTGGCCGGCGGCCAGATCCCGGTCCTCATCAACCACGCCACCGGACTCGACCTGATCGCGGCGATGGTGGACCAGGCGACCGGCTCGAAGCCGCAGCTGCCGCCCCCGGGCCCCGGCCACGCCTCCATCCGGTTCCTGGTGGCTCCGGCCGCCGGGCGTCTGGTGGCGGTGGACGGCCGGGCCGAAGCCCGGCGCGTCCCCGGCGTGGTCGACGTCGCCGTCACGGCCCGTCCCGGAGACGTGGTCGGCGGCACCGGCTCCTTCCTCGATCGGATGGGATGGGTGATCACCGCCGGCCCGGAGCGGGTGGCGGTCCGGGCGGCCGCCGAGCAGGCCCTCGCCCTCCTGCGCCCGGTGGTGGAGACCGCCGAGGTCGAGCGGAGGGTCGGCTGATGGGCGGGGGGGGCACGGCCACCGACGACACCGGCCGGATCCGCCGGCCGCTGTCCCCCACGGCCCGGGGGATCGTGTTCCCGCCGCCGGCCGAGGCGGGCGACGAGCTCTTCGCCATCAGCGACGTCGATCGGGCCCACGTGGACATGCTGGCCGAGCGGGGCCTGGTCCCTGC
>JBOGFO010000078.1:0-4749 GCA_050743445.1 Acidimicrobiia bacterium | reverse complement strand
GTGGTGGTCGTGGGCGCGGCAGCGACCACCACGGCTCCAGTCATATGCGCGTGGAGCTTGCACCGGTACTTGAACTCGCCAGTCTGGGTGAAGGTCCGATCGAATGTCTCGCCAGGGCGCAGGCAGTCCTCGAGCAGCCCCCCGTTGTCACAGTCGGGGTTCGAGTCCAGGCCATCGGCGAACGTGACGGTGTGGGCCCGTTGGCCATCGTTCTTCCACACCACCTGGTCGCCCTGGGTGATGTTGAGACTGGTCGGCTCGAACAGGAAGTCCTTCACCGCCACGTTCTGGGTCTCGGCTCTCGCCGCCAGGGGTGCGAGTGCGATGGACGCGCCGAAGAGAAGCAGGATCAGCCAGCCTCGCGTTCGGGTCCGGTTCCCAGCGTTCATCCGGGCTGATTATCCCTGAGGAAGCGCCGGCGCGGGTGTCAGCGGGGATCATCCGCAAGGCGGGCGCGATTGTGGCCCTCAGAGGGCACATATCGCTCCGGCCTTGCGGCCGGAGGTACGTCAGGTGACGGTGACGGTGCCGGCCATGCCCTTGCCCCCGGGGTTGCCGTGGAGCTTGCAGTAGTAGGCCACGGTCCCGGGCGTGCTGAAGGTGTGGGAGAACGTCTCGCCCCTGGTCATGCAGGCGCCCCCGATGCCCCCGCAGGCGGGGTGGGAATCGAAGGAGCCGTTGTCGGCGGTCACCGTGTGGCCGGCGGAATCGTTGTTGGTCCACACCACGGTCTCGCCCGCCGGGACGGTCACCTGGGCGGGCTCGAAGCGCGAGCCCCTGGCGGCCACACCCGTCTCGGCTCGCGCCGGAGCGGGGAGCAGAAGAGAGCCGAGGACGACCAGGGCCGGGAGCCAGGCCCGCCGGCCCCCCGAGGCAGAGATGGTTCCTCGACGCATGTTCACACCGAGCATGCTACGCGGCTGGTTGCCCCACGCGGATAGCGGGCGACCCGTCCCACGGGCATGTCGACCCGGTAGCCGGCGCGGGCCCGCTCCTCCTCGGACTCGCCTCCCCAGAACCCGTACTCCCGGTTCGAGCGGGCCCAGACCCGGCAGTTGTCGAGGACGGGGCAGGTCAGGCAGAGCTGGCGAGCCTTGGCCTCCCGGCGCGCCCGGGCTTCCGGCCGTTCCCCGGGGGGCGCGAAGAAGAGATCGGTCTGGCCGGCGCAGAGCGCGGCCGACTGCCATCCCACCAACGGATAGTGATGCTGACGGCTGACCATGACAGGCACGAACGACGCCCTTCCGAGGTCTCGGATCGAACTGGACGCCGAGAAGCGGCACTGCTCCCCAGTGCCATCGATTTAACCATGACGTTAAGAATCACTTCAATGCGTCATGCCGATCGGAGAGATCGGCATGAGCGATACGTCATGGCGCTGAAGGGGAGTAACCCGGCCGAAGGGCCGGAGAATTTTTCAGCTGGCGCGCTGGGTGACCCGGCTGGAGCGCTCGGGACGGGCCACGACGGGCTTGCCCTCGCCCCGGGGGTAGCGGGCGATCCGGCCCACGGGCATCTCCACCCGGAAGCCGGAGGCGGCGCGCTCCTCTTCGGACTCGCCACCCCAGAACCCGTACTCGCGGTGCTCACGGGCCCAGCTGCGGCATGCCCGCATCACCGGGCAGGAATGGCAGATGTCCCGGGCGCGGGCCTCGCGGACCTCGCGTGCCTCCGGCCGCTCACCGGGCGGCGCGAAGAAGACGGAGGTATGCCCGCAGCACACTGCGTCGGCCATCCAGGTACCGCCCGGAATCACCGGTGCGGTCGCCAACATGGTCATGGCTCAACTCCCTGCAATAGATCCCAGTAAAGGAGGGGAGGGTCGGGAGGCCTGCTTGGGGGGGGACTGGTCTCCCGACCCATCCTTCTCTGCCCTGAATCCAATCATGCCTAACCAATCAAAAAAAGAGCTAATCTCGGATATTACCAATCTGTCACGGCGATTTAAGATGGCCTCGCCGCCGCCCAGATCTGGAGCCGCAATCTATGGACATCCGTCACCTCGACGCGCTTCTCGCCATCGCGGAGACCGGCTCGTTCTCCGCCGCCGCCGACGTCCTCCACACCGTGCAGTCCAACGTCTCCGAGCAGATCCGCCAGCTGGAGCGCGAGCTCGGGGTCCCCGTGCTGATCCGGGGGCGCCGGGGTGCCACCCCGACCGAGTTCGGGCTGGTGGTGCTCGAGCGCGCCCGCCGGATCCGGGGTGAGCTCGACGCCATGCGCGTCGATCTCTCGCTCCTCCAGGGCCTGGAGGCCGGACACGCCAGCCTCGGTGTGGTGGGGACGGCCAGCCGCTGGTTGGTTCCCGCGCTGGTCGAGGACCTGCGGGAGCGGGCACCGGGGGTGCACCTGCGGATCAACGAGGGCGCTTCGGAACGCCTGGCCGCCGAGGTGGTGGCCCACGAGGTGACCATGGCGGTCGTGACGGAGCCGATCCTCGACTCCCGCCTGGCGGTGGAGCACCTCCTGGAGGAGGACCTGGTGGGGCTCATCCCCGACACGGTCGACCTCGGCCCGGGGCCGGTGGCCTTCTCGGCGCTCGCCGCCCTGTCCCTCATCTTGCCGCCGTCCGGGAACCCCTTCCGGCTCGAGATCGACGAGGTTGCCGCCTCCCACGGCCTCACCCTGTCCGTGCCGGTGGAGGTGGAGGGCGTGCGCCTCATCGCCGACCTGGTGGCGGCCGGCCGGGGGGCGTCGATCCTGCCCGAGACCGCCGTCCCCCCGGGGCTGACCAGCCTGCGGACGGTGTCGATCCTCGGGATGCCACCCCGCCGGCTCGCCCTGGTCACGTCCCGTCAGGCCTACCTGTCACTGGCCGACCGGGCCGTCCGGGACTCCGTGCGCCGGCTGGTGGACGCCCACCGGGGCGGCTGAACCGCCCCAAACGCTGTCCGAATTGTGACGGACCGTGCCCTTCGTCCAGTTTGGTCACAAGAGATTCCTTCTGAGATGAAGGAGGACGACCTGGGCGATGTCGAACCATCCGGGGAGTATCCGCGTGTTTTTCCCTTTTGGAGGTTTGACGTGAGAATGCCGCATCGATTCCGGATCGCGGCGTCTGTCCTTCCCCTCGTCCTGGGGACGCTCGCCGGTGTGGGACCGGAGATCGTCGCACGGGCGGAAGCGACCAGGGCCGTGACCGATCCCACCGGAGACGTACGCAATTCCGAGTCCACGGCTCCGATGGAGGAGCCGCGCGCCGACATCGTGGAAGCAGTGGCCAACTACAGCTCGGACGGCATCGAGCTGAAGCTCAAGACCGCCGACCCGACCCACCCCAAGTCAGATCCCAACTGGGTGGGTGGATTCACCGTCGCCGGCTGGGCCATCGACATCAACAACGACAACAAAGAGGAGTTCCAGCTCGAGTACGGCCGGGAGGGCGAGAACATCTACGGGGAGGTCTACCCCCCGAACGCCCAGCCCGGGACGGAGCCGCTGTGCCGGGCCACCGAGGCCAACGTCCGCGACCAGTACTACCGGATGGTGGTCGACCCCAACTGCTTCGGCGGTCCGGAGAGCTTCTACTACCGGGCCCTCATGATCTACACCCGGGACCCGGAGAACACGTCGTCGCCCCAGGGCGAGGACTTCGTGCCCAACTCGGTCTGGGAAGGCCCCATCTCCCTGATCGATCCCGACCCGGGCACGACGCCGCCGCCCGACCCCGGGAACGGGGACCCCGATCCGGGGAACCCTGATCCGGGACCCGCTCCCGGCCCCGCGCCGGACCCGGGTGAGGTACCGGACCAGGGCTACTGGCTGGTGGCGCGCGACGGCGGCATCTTCGCCTTCGGCAACGCCAGGTTCTTCGGGTCGACCGGCAGCGTCCGCCTCAACCAGCCCATCGTGGGGATGGCGGGAACGCCCGGCGGCAACGGCTACTGGTTCGTGGCCGCCGACGGCGGCATCTTCTCCTTCGGGGACGCCAAGTTCTACGGCTCGACCGGCGCCAAGCGGCTCAACCGGCCCATCGTTGGCATGGCGGCCACGCCGTCCGGTCAGGGCTACTGGCTGGTGGCCAGTGACGGCGGGATCTTCGCCTTCGGGGACGCCGGCTTCTACGGCTCCACCGGCGGCGTCCGCCTGAACCAGCCCATCGTGGGCCTGGCCTCCACCCCGTCGGGCAAGGGTTACTGGCTCGTGGCCAGTGACGGCGGCATCTTCGCCTTCGGAGACGCCGGTTTCTACGGCTCCACCGGTGGCATCCGGCTGAACAAGCCGATCACCGGAATGAGTGCTTCACCCACCGGCAAGGGCTACTGGTTCGTGGCCAATGACGGCGGGATCTTCTCCTTCGGCGACGTCAGGTTCTACGGCTCCGGAGCCTCCTTCGTGGCCGCCGCCCCGGTGGTGGGTATGACCGCCACCACCGGCGGCGACGGCTACCGGCTGGTTCGGGCCGACGGTGGCGTCGCCCACTACGGCAAGGCGCAGAACAGGGGCTCGATGACCGGCCAGCGGCTATCCCAGCCGGTGGTGGGCATGGCCATCTCGTCCTAGATCGGGCGGGGCAATTCGAGGGGGGAGGGTCACCCGCTGACCTCCCCCCTCGACGCGTCCGGCGTTCGTCGCGTCCCGCGTTAGCCGAACCCGGCTCAGCGCCGGGTTTGGCTAACTCAGGACGGGATCTGGGTCGGCGTGGCCGTGGGAGACGGCGAAAAGCGCAGTGAGGGGTGGGGTTGCCGGGCCTGGGGGTTTCGGCGCCCGGCACGTGCTTTGCGGGCAAAGTGCACATGGGGTGTGCAC
>JBOGFO010000077.1:0-5175 GCA_050743445.1 Acidimicrobiia bacterium | reverse complement strand
CGCCTGCCCGAGGTGACCGATCTCAGCCCGCTCGCCTCCCTGGCCGGTCACCCGGGCCTGATCATTGCGGAGCGCGGGGGGGCCCCGGCGGAGGGGCTGGACCTCGGCGGCAGCGACGAGGCGCTGCTCGTGATCGGCCCAGAGGGTGGGTTCTCCGACGCTGAGGTCGCTCAACTGGGGAAGGCGCGGCGCCTCGATCTGGGCCCCCACGTCCTGCGGGCCGAAACCGCCGCCGTGGCTGCCGCCGCCGTGGTCACGGTCATGCGCCGGATCGGGCTGCCCGGCGGGGGCGAACCGCGCCAGACGTGGCTAGAGTGAGCGCTTCGCAGCGTGGGACGGGCGGCCCGCTCTGCAGCCAGAGGGATCTGGCACACGCCGTCTGGGGAGGGGACCATGGACACAGACGTGCAGGCCACACCAGCAACAAATGTCGGCGGAAAGTGGTCAATTGCCGCGAAGAGTCGACATTTGCGCCTTCGACAGGTAGCCTTGAGGGAGTCCGGAGGGGCGGAAGACGAGGGGAGCTGGAGGGACCGGGTGGCCATCTCGACGCAACGCGTGGGCGATCGGCTTCGATCCATCCGGCGACAGAAGGGCTTGTCGCTGCACGAGGTCGAGGCCATGTCGAATGAGGAGTTCAAGGCCTCGGTTTTGGGCGCTTATGAACGTGGGGAGCGGGTCATTTCGGTCCCCCGGCTCATGCGTCTGGCGAACGTCTACGGCGTCCCGCCGGAGCAGCTGCTCCCCAAGGAGGTCGAGGTCGACCTCACCGAACCGGGAGCGATGGACCTCTCGGAGGGCTTCGCTGTCGACCTGAACCGGCTGCAGGAGTGCCGTGAGCCGGAAGCCCTGGCCTTGGCCCGTCTCGTGGCCATGATCCAGACGGAGCGCCAGGACTTCAACGGGCGGGTTCTGACCGTCCGGGGCGACGATCTCCGGGCGCTGGCCTACTTCCTGCTCACGACGCCCGAAGAGCTCTGCGGGCGCTTGACCGGCCTCGGCCTCCAGGCGCTTCCCGCATAGCCCACTAAGGTTCACCATCGATGGCGGACTGTCTGTTCTGCGGGATTGTCGCGGGGTCGGTTCCTTCCGACGCCGTGCTCCAGACCGAGCACAGCTACGCCTTCCGGGACATCAATCCCGCCGCGCCCGTCCACGTGCTGGTTGTCCCCAAGGCCCACCTCGATTCGGCGGCCGATCTGGATGCGACGCACACGGACCTGCTCGCCGATCTGTTCGCCGCCATCAACCAGGTGGCGGTGCAGGAGGGCGTGCGGGAGAGCGGTTACCGGGTCGTGACCAACATCGGCGAGGACGCCGGCCAGCTGGTCCGCCACCTCCACTTCCACGTCATCGGTGGGCGTGGGCTGCGCTGGCCCCCCAAGGGCAGCGAAGCCGGCGGCTAATCTTCGAACCAGCTTGACACCCCCACCTCAGACCCAGGTGAAAATCCTTGTGCCGGGCAATCACCTCATGGTGAACCTGCTCGGTCAGCGCGACGAGCTGCTGCGCCTGGTGGAAGATGCCTTCCCGGTCGGCATCCACGTGCGGGGCAACGAGATCACCGTCACCGGTGAGATGGTCGAGGCGGACCGCGTCGGACGTCTCTTCGAGGAGCTCGTGCTTCTGCTCGAGGCGGGCCACACCATCGATCGGGACAACCTCGGCCGCACCATCGACATGATGAAGGCCGACCAGCGGCCCTCGGATGTCCTCAACACCGCCGTGCTGCGGGGCCGGAAGACGGTGCGCCCCAAGACGGCGGGGCAGAAGCGCTACGTCGATGCGATCCGGGACCAGGTCATCACCTTCGGCATCGGTCCGGCCGGCACGGGCAAGAGCTACCTGGCGGTGGCCCTCGCCATCCAGGCCCTGCAGGCCAAAGAAGTCAACCGCATCGTGCTGACCCGCCCGGCGGTGGAGGCGGGGGAGCGCCTGGGGTTCCTGCCCGGTGACGTGATCGCCAAGGTCGACCCCTACCTCCGCCCCCTCTACGACGCCCTCTACGACATGGTCGACCCCGAAGGCGTGCAGCGCCTCATGGAACGGGGTTCGATCGAAGTTGCACCGTTGGCGTATATGAGGGGCCGCGCTCAGCCTGTCTCCACCAAGGTCCTGACGCCTGGCGGGTTTCGCCCGATCGGTGAGCTCGAGGTCGGCGATCTCGTTGTGGGTTCCAACGGCGACCCGACGATCGTCCTCGGTGTCTATCCGCAGGGCGAAAAAGAGATCTTCCGGCTGACGGCGCAGGACGGCGCGTCGACGCTCGCCACCGGAGACCACCTCTGGGCGGTACGGACACGCGATGACACCCGGCGGGGAAAGCCCTACCGGGTGCTCACTACCGAGTCGATGGCCGGCAATCTCCGGGCCGCGCACTACCGCCGCTACGAGCTGCCGTTGCTCAGCAAGCCGGTGTGCTTCCCGCCCCGCGACGTGCCCATGGACCCATACGCCCTCGGGCTCCTCTTGGGCGACGGTTGCCTCACCGGCTCGACGACCCCTTCCTTCGCGACGACGGACCCCGAGCTGGTTGCGGCGCTGGAGGAGCGCCTGCCGGGCATCAGGGTCCGCCACAAGCGCGGTCCTGACTACGTCCTGGCCCGGATCAGGAAACCAGGAGAGTCCGTCACCATCGCGAACCCTGTAACGGCCGTCGCCCGTGAACTCGGGTTGTGCGGGGCGCGGTCGGAGTCGAAGTTCGTTCCCGAGGCCTACCTCTACAACACCGCCGAGGTCCGGCTCGCCGTCTTTCAGGGTCTGCTCGACTCGGATGGAGGCCCGGTCACGCAGCCGAATCGGACCTGCCGGATCGGCTACTCGACTTCGTCCCCCCGGCTCCGGGACGACGTCCTCTTCCTGGTGCGGTCCCTGGGTGGTGTCGCCTACTGGCGCACCCGGCCGGCAGCCGGGCGCAGACCGGGCTTGGCCAACGGCCGTCCGGTTCCGCACCGCAACGACGCTTACATCGTCGACATCCGGCTCCCGGGGGACCTCGAACCGTTCCGGCTGCGGAGGAAGCAGGAAAAGTACGGTGCGACGGGTGGTGGCCGTCCGATGCGCTTCATTGACAGCATCGAGGCGGAGGGCACGGCCGAGGCGGTGTGCATTCAGGTGGCCGCACCCGATTCGCTCTACGTGACAGAAGACTTTCTCCTCACGCACAACACGCTCAACGACTCGTTCATCATTCTCGACGAGGCGCAGAACACGACCGCGGAGCAGATGAAGATGTTCCTCACCCGCCTGGGCTTCGGTTCCAAGGCGGTGGTGACCGGCGACGTCACCCAGATCGACCTGCCCGACGGCCGCGGTCGCTCCGGGCTGCTCCAGGTCCGGTCGATCCTGGAGGGCATCGCCGGCCTGTCCTTCGTCGACCTCACCAGTGCCGACGTGGTCCGCCACAAGATCGTCCAGGACATCGTCGACGCCTACCAGCTCCACGAGAGGTGATGGAGTCCGTGGAGGTATTCGTCGCCGACGAGCAGTCCGAGGTGGAGGTGGATGCGCTCCGCTGGGTGCGCCTGGCCCGGATGGTGCTCGAGGAGCAGGGCGTGCGGGGCGACGCCGAGCTGTCCATGCTCTTCGTCGACGAGAAGGCCATGTCGGATCTGAACGAGCGGTTCCTGGGTCGGGACGGCCCCACCGACGTGCTCGCCTTCCCCATGGACGACGAGCTGGTGGAGAGTGGCCGCCAGCCTGACCAGGGTGGCCGGGGGCCGGGCTCGCCCGCCGAGCCGTCCGACGCTCCCATCCTCGTGGGCGACGTGGTGATCTGCCCCAAGGTGGCCGAGGCCCAGTCGAAGGAGCATCTCGTGCCCTTCGACGACGAGATGAGCCTGCTCGTGGTCCACGGGGTGCTCCACCTCCTCGGCTTCGACCATGAGGAGGAGGACGAGGCCAAGGTGATGGAGCGCCGGGAGCGGGAGCTCATGGCCCTGTTCAAGGAATTGGAGCGGGGCGGGAAGTGATGGAGCAGACCGACTGGCTGATCCTGGCCATCGTCGTCGTCCTGTTCGGCTTCTCGGCGGTGCTGGCGATGAGCGAGACCGCCTTCGTCCGGATCAACCGCATCCGGGCGCTCACCCTGGATGAGGAAGGTCGGAAGGGGGCCAGCCGACTGGCCCAGCTCCTGGAGCATCCCGAGGCGACGCTGAACATCGTCCTGCTCCTGGTCCTCATCTGCCAGCTCACCGCCGCCACTCTGGTCGGCGTGCTCGTCGAGCGCCTCTTCGGGACCTTTGGGGTTCTGGCCGGAACCGCCGTGGAGATCGTTGCCTTCTTCGTGCTGGCCGAGGTCGCCCCCAAGACCTACGCCGTGCAGCACACCGACGCCGCTGCTCTGCGGCTCGCCCCCCTCTTGTGGGCGCTGACGCACTTTCCGCCGCTGCGCCTCCTCTCGCGCCTTCTCATCGGCCTGGCCAACCTCGTGCTGCCGGGGAAGGGCCTCAAGAAGGGCCCGTTCACGTCCGAGGAGGAGATCCGCACCATGGCGGACGTCGCGGCCCAGGAGGAGGTGATCGAGAGAGAAGAACGGCGCCTGATCCATTCCATCTTCGAGTTCGGCGACACCGTGGTCCGGGAGGTGATGGTGCCCCGCCCCGATATGGTCGTGGTGGAGATGAGCGATTCCGTCGACACGGCCGTGGAGAGGGCGACGCAGGCCGGGTTCTCGCGGCTCCCCGTGGTCCGGGAGAGCCCCGACGATATCGTCGGTCTCGTCTACCTGAAGGACATGATCCGTGCCATCCGCGAGGGACACAGCCACGAACCCGTGGAAACCGTCACCCGCCCCGCCATCTTCGTGCCCGAGCAGAAGCGGGTGGCGGAGCTGCTGCGGGAGATGCAGCTGAACAGGTTTCACATGGCGATCGTCATCGACGAGTACGGCGGCACCGCCGGGCTCATCACCCTGGAGGATCTCCTGGAGGAGATCGTGGGGGAGATCGTCGACGAGTACGACGTGGAGGAGCCCCGGGTCGAGCAGCTGGGAGGCGGCGGACTGCGGGTGGCGGGCCGCACCTCCATCGACGAGGTCAACGAGGTCCTGGGCGCCGAGCTGCCGGCCACCGAGTGGGACACCGTGGGTGGTCTGATGTTCAACCTGCTGGGCCACGTCCCGGTCGAGGGCGAGGCGGTGGCCTGCCAGGGCATCGAGTTCAAGGCCGAGCGCAT
>JBOGFO010000076.1:0-3810 GCA_050743445.1 Acidimicrobiia bacterium | reverse complement strand
GTGTCGGGGATGCCCACCACGGTGTTCATCTCACCCAGCGGCAAGCTCCTCGAGCGGGCCCAGGGGGAGCTGAACGAGCGCCAGCTGGAGAAGATCCTGCAGCGGCTGTACTTCTCGTGAGCTGGGTGAGCTGCGTGAGCTGGCTGAGCTGAGCTAGTTCGACTTGCCCGCATTGAAGTTCACAAACAGGTCAAGTTTGCCGAGAGCCCTATGATGAGCAATGGCACCGGCCGCTCCAGGATCACAATCGTGACCAGCCACTTCGTGGCTCTACAGCCGGCAACGGAAGTCGCCGGCACTCTGGATTGGAGACGTGACCGGGCTGGGATCGCATGAAAGCGATCCCAGCGAGCCCTGGTAACGCGCGCCCCTCGGCGGTATGAGGCTCGCTCGCTACCGCTAGCCGAAGAGGACTTCGATGATCGCCAGGACGAAGGACGCGCCGAGCACCGCGGCGATGGCGGCCGCCAAGCGGCGCTGGGTCTGGCTGCCGTCCTTCCACGCCCGGGCGAGCGCCCCGGCGGCGGCGACGTTGGCCATCGCTCCGTAGGGGCCCATGGACGGGCCCTGCCCCAGCGGGACGCCTCCGGCCTGGCCGTCCGGTACCTTCGGAAGGTGCCGCCGGCCCTTGCGCTTCACGCCTCCCGAACCCATGACGCGCGAGCCTAGGACCAAACCCCCTTGATCTTCGACTCCCACTTCCACGTCATCGATCCCCGGTTCCCGCTGGTGCCCAACCAGGGCTACCTGCCCGACCCGTTCACCGCCGGCGACTACCGCGAGGCCACAGATGGGCTCGGCATCACCGGCGGCGCGGTCGTCTCCGGCTCCTTCCAGGCCTCCGACCAGACCTACCTGCTCGACGCCCTGGCCACGCTCGGCCCGAGCTTCGTGGGCGTCACCCAGCTCCCCCCCGACGCCGACGACGATGACATCGACGCCCTCCACACCGCCGGGGTGCGGGCCGCCCGGGTCAACCTGCGCCGGGGCGGGCCGGTGATCCTGGAGGAGGTCGAGCGCCTCGCCCACCGGGTCCACGCCGTGGCCGGCTGGCACATCGAGCTCTACGTCGACGCCGCCGACCTCGGGGAGCTGGCCCCCACCCTCGAGCGCCTCCCCCAGGTGGTGATCGAACATCTCGGCCTGTCCGCTGCCGGCCTGCGCCCCCTGCTCGACCTGGTGGCGGGGGGCGCCAAGGTGAAGGCCACCGGCTTCGGCCGGGTCGACCTCGACGTGGCCGCCGCCCTGGTCGACATCGCCGCCATCGACCCGGCGGCGCTCCTTTTCGGCACCGACCTGCCCTCCACCCGGGCCCCCCGGCCGTTCTCCGCCCTCGATCTCGACCTGCTGGTCGAGGCCCTGGCCGACGAGGACCTCCTGCGGGCGGCTCTGTGGGGCAACGCGGTCGCCCTCTACCGGCCGGCTGCGACACACTGACCACCGTGGAAGAACCCCCGCCGCCCGACGCAGAGCTCGACCTGCTGCGGCGCGTCCTGGCCGAAGCCGAGGAGTGGGCGGAGTCGGGCGGCGGCGGGCCGTTCGCCGCCGCCGTAACCCTCGACGGCGAGGTGCTGGCCCTGGCCCGCAACGAGGTGGCCGCCACCGGCGACCCGACGGCCCACGCCGAGATGACCGCGCTGCGGACGGCGGCCCGGGTCCGGGGCAACCACGACCTGTCCGGCGCCGTCCTGGTGGCCAGCGCCGAGCCCTGTCCCATGTGCCTGGCGGCGGCGTGGTGGGCCCGCGTCGACCGGGTCCTGTTCTCCGCCGGCCGGAACGAGGCCAGCGCCGCCGGCTTCGACGACACCGCCCTCTACGAGGAGCTGGCCGCGCCCCTCGGGTCCCGGCGCCTGCCGATCACCCAGGCCCTGGAGGAGGAAGGGACCGCCCCCTTCCGGGCCTGGGCCCGGAACCCCAACCGCGTCCCCTACTGAGACGGGGGCGGGAGGTCGTGATGGCCGACGGGATCCGGGAGCGCCGGCCCGCCTCGATCCTCCTCAATCTCGTCGTGCTCGCCTTCGCCTGGTGGGCCACCGGGCTGCGGCCCTTCACCGGCGTGGCCTACGCCGTGGTGGTGGGCTCGGGCGTGGTCGCCATGGCCTGGGGTGCGCTCCGGCTCCGTCCCCGCCCGCCCGGCCCGGACTGGCCGGCCGGCACCCTCCGCCGCTGGGTGGTCCTGACCGGGGCCCTGGCCGCCTGGCAGCTGGCCGCCTTCGTCCAGCACCCCCGCTTCGATCACCCCACCTTGAGCTCGCTGGCCAACCGGGTCCTGGAGCCCCAGCCGGTGCGGGCGCTGGCCCTGGCCGGATGGCTGGTGGTGGCCGCCCGCCTCGCCCGCCGGTCGGCGCCGACGACCACCGCGCAGGGCCGGTGACCTCCCGGACCATCACCCTGGCCGGCTTCGCCCTCATCGCTGCCGCCGGGCTCGCCTCTGAGCTGGCCGGCCGGCTCGGCCGCCGCACCCCGACGCTGCCCCAGGCCATGGTGGTCCTCATCCGCCGGCCGGTGCCGAAGGCGCTCGTCCTCACCGCCTGGCTGTGGCTGGGCTGGCACCTGTTCGTCCGCGGGCCGGCGTAGTCACAGGTCGCGCAGGATGCTCGAGGGGACCACGCCCTCCCGCTCGGCCAGCACCTGGCTGAGGTAGGAGGCGCACTCCAGCGCGGTGCGGGTGACCGCCCCGGGGTCGCGACGGGCGAGGAGCTCAGCCCGGGCGACCGGGGACCCGGCGGCCAGCACCACCTCCCGGATCAAGGCCTGGCGCCCGGGGTCGGGACCGGACACGACCAGGTGCTGGGCCAGGGCGTCGGCGACCTCGGCGGCCGGCGTGGCGGTGGAGTCCACCAGCCGGGCCAGCACGGCCAGGGAGCCGGCCAGGACGACATCCGGCGGAAAGGCGAGAACGGCGTCGAGGCGGCGGCCGGTCGCCTCCCGCTCGTCGAACCAGCACGCCTCCACCCACTCCGACAGGGCGGCGACGAACGCCTCCGGGTTCGACTCGGCTCGGGCCATGCCACCAGGATGGCCCACATGCGGTTCCCCTCCGGCGAACCCGTCCCGGCGCTCGGGATGGGCACCTGGCAGATGGCGTCGAGCCCGGCCCGGCGCCAGGACGAGATCCTGGCGCTCCAGACCGGCCTCGACCTCGGCATGACCCTGATCGACACGGCCGAGATGTACGGCTCGGGGACGGCGGAGACGCTGGTGGGCGAGGCCATCGCCGGGCGCCGGGACGAGGTGTTCCTCGTCACCAAGGTGATGCCGTCCCACGCTCGCCGGCCCAGCACCGTGGCCGCCTGCGAGAACAGCCTGCGGCGGCTGGCGACGGACCGGATCGATCTGTACCTGCTGCACTGGCCGGCTCCGACCCCGCTGGCCGAGACGGTCGAGGCCTTCGATGATCTCGTGGCGGCGGGGAAAATCCGATCCTGGGGCGTCAGCAACTTCGACGTCGACGGGATGGAGGAGGTGCTCGGGCTGCCGGGAGGCGCCGCCGTGGCCTCCAACCAGGTGCTCTACAACGTGGAGCGGCGCAGCATCGAGGCGTCGTTGCTGCCCTTCTGCCAGGCCCGGGACATCCCCGTCATGGCCTACAGCCCACTCGGCCAGGGCGACCTGCTCGCGCATCCCGCCGTGCGGTCGGTGGCCACGGCCCACGACGCCACGCCCGCCCAGGTGGCCCTGGCTTGGGCCCTCCGCCACGACGGCATGATCGCCATCCCCAAGGCGGGCACGGCCGACCACGTCCGGGACAACCACGGATCGCTCGGGCTCAAGCTCACCAGCGAGGACCTGGACGCCATCGACCGCGCC
>JBOGFO010000075.1:0-6009 GCA_050743445.1 Acidimicrobiia bacterium | reverse complement strand
GTTGTACCCGTCGGCCGAGACCCAGTCGACGGTGGCGTCGCCGGGGTAGTAGTCCCAGGCGAAGCGTCCCTCCTCGAGCCAACCCTTCTTGCCCTCGATGGTGTCGCTGGCGCCGCCGTTGGTGTCCTTGAAGTGGGCGGCGTTGCCGCACCACACCCACACGACGTTCTTGGCCCCAACCCGCTCCACGCCCAGGGGAACGTCGTGGACCATCGGGACCTCGGGGGCGGCGATGATGTCGTAGATGCGGTTCCAGGCCTTGATGAAGTCCTCGGGCTCGCCGACGTGGAGCTCCGCCTCGACGCCGTCGCGGTCGTCGTCGGACTCGTCGACGACCCGCTTGGTGCCGTCCATCTCCCAGCAGTAGCGCAGGAAGAAGTCGGCCCCGAGGGCCTTGAAGGCCAGACCCGTGTCCCGGATGACCTGGTCGTACTGGCCGCTGTTGATGTTCGAGCTGTTCTGGCAGGCCCAGCCGACGAGGGGGATCCGGCCGAGGGAGACATCCCAGTAGGCCAGGCGGGAGAGACCCCGGCCGTCGTAGGTGTCGGGGTTGTCGGCATCGAAGGGCACCGCCGCCCTGGCCGGGTCCCAGCTCTCGGCGATGGCGAAGAACTCGTAGTAGCTGTTGTTGATGTCCATCCGTCGCCCGACGGCGGACTCCGTCTCGAGGATGTGCTGCACGCTCGGCGTCAACGCCCCCGTGTGGCGGTCCTCGGGGTGGACTCCGAGCAGAGCGCCGCTGGCCGGGGCCAGGCGGCCGGAGGCCCGGGGCGGCGCCTCGAACCCGGCGTGGGGCGCGGCGTAGGTGTGGGGGTCGTCGGGCACCGTCGGCTCGTGGTGGGCGGTGGCCGGCACCCCGGCGGCGACGAGGGCGGCCCCCACCAGGGCGGCCAGGACCACACGACTCGGTAGGAGGCGAGAGCGCGACGACGGCATGCGGTGACCTTTCGGACGGTCTGGCCCGAACCGACAGGGGGTCGGTCGTTGGGACGGGGGTCAGGCCCGAGCGACGCGCCGAGGCGGGGCCCCTGCGAGTTGCTCGCCGTCAAGAATTCGGCGGGCGGCACAGTTGCCCCTTCTTTCCAGGTCGTTCCAGGCGGGGCGCGCCCCCGTCAGGGGGCCAGGCCGGCCGTGACCCGCAGGGCGAACTCGACGGCCCGCTCCACGACCACGTCCTGGTCGTAGTCGAGCGTGGCGACATGGAAGGAGCGCTCGAGCGTCACCCGCTCGACGGAGCCGGAGACCCGGGCGGCCAGCACGTCCGAGGACACCGGAGGGACGATGTGGTCCTGGGGCGAGGTCATGATCAGCACCGGGCAGCGGATCGCCTCCAGGCGCCCCCACAGCTCCCCTACGGCCTCTCCGAGGGACAGCAGGCCCTCGACGGGCGCCGCCTCGTAGGCCAGCTCCGCCACCCCGGGAGCGGCGATGTCCGAGCCGATGCCGGGGAGACGGTCCTGGCCCTGCTCCAGGCACATCCGAAGCATGTCGGAGAAGGATTCCGCCGGAGGGTCGTACAGGCCATTGACGGCCACCAGCCCGGCGATCCGCGGGTGGCGGGCCGCCAGCCAGGCGGCCAGGGTTCCCCCCATGGACAGGCCGGCCACCACCACCGAGTCGGTGCGGCCGGCCAGCTCGAGGTAATGGGCCTCCAGCCCCGCCGACCAGTCGGCGAAGCGGGTCGGCAGCATGTCCTCCACCGACGTGCCGTGCCCGGCCAGGAGGGGCAGTTCGACGGCGAAGCCGGCGCCCGCCAGCGCCTCGGCCACCGGCCGCATCGAAGCCGGGCTCCCGGTGAAGCCGTGGACGACGAGGGCTCCGTGGGGCCCGCCGGGGGCCGAGTACGGCTCGGCTCCCGGGATCACCGCCACCGGCCGCTCAGAGGTAGGGGTCATCGGGACCTCCGGCCAGGGCCCACCACTCGTCGGGAGCCGGCGACCAGCCGGGATCGGGGACGATGCAGTCCACCGGGCAGGCGGGCAGGCACTTGTCGCAGCCGCTGCACAGCTCGGCCACGATCACCACGTCGGCCCCGTGGTTGAAGATGGCGCCGAACGGGGGCGGGCAGGCGCGCAGGCAGGCGTCGCAGTTGATGCACAGCCCCATGTCGATCCGCAGCGGGGGGACCTGCCACTTGGGGTTGCGGGTCCGGGTGGCCAGCCTCCCGGCGCGACCTGCCGTTGCGGTGCCCGCTGCGCCTAGCCCCGGCCTCGGCGCCACACGGCCCGGCGCACCTCGGACTCGGCGCCTTCGGCGGCGGCCGAGAGGATGGCGATGGCCTCGCCGATGATCTCCGCCTGGGTGACCACGACGTCCTCCAGCTCGGAGATCTTGCGCTCGAGCGACACCAGCCGCTGCTTGTCGTCGCGGAAGTCCTGGGTGATGAGCAGCGCCGCCCCCAACCCGATGAGGACCGTGCCCCCGACACCTCCGGAGATCAGGTAGGGCATCTGGAGGAAGACCTCGGGGAGGTCCCGCACCTGGTACCAGGCGACCAGGATGGCCACCCCACCCGCGGCCATCAGAATCCAGGCGAGCACCGCCCGCCAGCGGACGAACAGCTGCTCCTGGGCGAGCGCCTGGAGCTGGGCCTGTTGCTCCCTCCGGTCGCCGACGCCGGGGGTGGGTTCCAAGTGCTCTCCTAGCCGAGACGCCGGATCACGAACCGGGCCACCGGGATGATGAGCCCGAGACCCAGGAAGGCTCCGAACGCCCGGCTGACGCTGCGGGCCCCCCGCAACCCCAGCGTATCTACAACCTGGTCCACATTGAGCGCGTCTTCGTTCTGACCGAAGGCCGGATCGGTCGCCGGCGGCACCTCGGGACCCTGCACCTCACCCGACTCGGGGGTGGTCGGCGGGACCGGAGTGCTGATGGCGATGCCGTTGTTGTCCGGCAGGGGCACCGCACGCTTGACCGGTGCCGGCGCCGGCGGCTTGCTCTGCTGCGACGACGACTGGGGTGTGGGCGGCGTGGTGGGGGCGGGCTGCGTGGTGCCCGGGGCGGGCTGCGCCGGCTCGGGGCCGGGCTGCACGGTGGCGTCGCCCTCGTTGATGGTGATCTCCCGCTCCCGGTCGAAGGCGGCGACCAGGGCGGTCGAAGAACCGAGGTCGAGCACCTGCGACACCGTGGCGGGAACCCCCGGCGGAGGCTGGACGGACTGGTCGAAGCGGACGGTGAGGCCCTTGACCTTGACGGTCACGACGTCGGCCTGCCGGTCGACCTGGGCACTGAAGTCGGGCAGCTGCAGCGTGATGCCCCGCTCCTTGAGGTTCTCGAGGAGCGCCTTGGCCCCGTCGTAGGCCTCCTGCTCGGAGGGCGCCCCGTTGGCCAGGCGCAGCCCGGCCGGGGTCAGCTCCACGGCGTTGTCGAGGATCACGAAGTTCTGCACCCGGATCTCGCCCCGGCCGTCCTTGGTGTTGGGCGCGCCCTGGCCGGAGGCGGTGGCGGTGGTCGTGAGCGAGGAGAAGCGGATCTCGCCGTTCGGCCCGATCACGGCGTCCCGCAGCTCGGAACGGGCGACGCCGGTGAGCCGCCCGGAGCTGTCGATGGCGGTGTCGTGGGTAGCTGACGACCCGCCGATGGTGATGTAGCTGCTCAGCCCGCCGGCGGGCCCGCTGGCCTCACCCAGAGTCCGCACCAGCTGGTTGCCGCAGTCGCCGGCACAGTCGGTGAGGGCGTGGATGCTGCCGGGGTACTTCCCGTCCTTCCCATGGAAGGAGGCCGCCTTCTCGCGGTGGCCGGCATCGGTGCTGACGTGACCGACTTCGGCCTCGGGGAGGAAGGGGTCCTGGCACTTCTGCTCTTCGAAGCCGGTGCAGGACAGGCCCGCGATCGCCTCACCCTTCATGGTGGCCACGGACAGGTCGGGCTGGGTGAGAGCGGCCTTGGCTTCGGTGAGGGGCAGGTTGTTGGTCACGCCGGAGACGTAGGGCACCGTAAGGCCCTCGACGTTCAGGCCGCTCGATCCGGCCCAGAACAGCGGATAGGCGCGCGTCAACACGGTGTAGGAGGCGGGGGCGGCAGGGGCCGCGGAAGCAGGCGACGGCGCGAGTAACACCAAGGCTGACGCCACGAGCGTGGCGCCCAACCCCCGGGGGAGTCGGCCCAGCTTCATTCGTGTGCTCCTTTGCTTCGTTTAGCGTTGGCGCCTTTGCCTTCGCCGGGGTGCGTTGACTGCCACGAAACGTCTGCTAGAGACAGCTTAGCTGCCTCGACAAGCGCGGTGTTGCGCCCATTCTCGGCCACGACGACCTGATCAGCAAGGTCGAGGGCGAGTTTTACGAATTGCTCCACTATGAGCAGTGATACCCCGCTGAGGGTCAAACCTCTCAGGACTTCGAAGAGCTGGATCGCCAGGGCGGGTGACACCCCGGTGGAGAGCTCGTCGACGAGGAGCAGACGGGGCCGGCTGACCAGCGCCCGGGCCAGGGCCAGCACCTGCTGCTCCCCCACCGGGAGGACGCCGGCCGACCGGTGGGCCACCTCCTGGAGCCCGGGAAAGAGCCCGAGGGCCCACTCGACGTCCTCGTTGGACTTCCGGCCGCGCACGAAGGCTCCCGCCGAGAGGTTCTCGAGCACCGTCATGCCCGGGAAGATCCTCCGCCGCTCCGGGATCTGGACGACTCCGGCCGCCACGATCGCCCCGGGGCGCATCTTGTCCAGCCGGGCGCCGTCGAAGCTGATGGTCCCCTCCGACGCCTTGAGCAGGCCGGACACGGCCCGCAGCAGGGTCGTCTTCCCCGCCCCGTTGGGGCCCAGAAGGGCCACGACCTGGCTGTCACCAACGGTGAGATCGAAACCGCGCAACGCGGGACGGGTGCCGTAGGAGACGCTGAGGCCGCGGATCTCGAGCATGGCTAGGCGTCCTCGGCCGGGGGCCAGGGCGGGAGGGGAGGCGGGCCGGCCGGAGGCTCCGGCGGGGCGAGCACGGGTCGCAGGAAGGCGGCCCGCACCCGGGCCTCGTCCGCCACCTCCCCGGGTTCACCATGGCCCACCACGGCGCCGCCGTCGAGGACGTAGACGAAGTCCGCCAGCGACGACACGAAGGGCAGGTCCTGGTCGCTGACCAGGACGGCGACTCCCATCTCGTCGCACATCATGCCGATGCGCTCGGACAGCTCCCGCCGCTCGGCGGGGTCGAGGCCGGCGGTCGGCTCGTCCAGGATCGCCAGGCGGGGCTCGGCCGCCAGGGCCCGGCCCAGCTCCACCAGCCGGCGCACGCCGCCGGGCAGCGCCGCCACCGGCGTGGCCGCCTGGTCGGCGATCCCGAGGAACTCGAGGAGCTCCATGGCATGGGTCCGGGCCAGGCGGTCCTCGTGCTTGGAGAGCGCCAGGCCCAGCCCGCAGGCGAAGAACCCACCCCGCATGCGGCGGTGGCGCCCGACCATGACGTTCTCCACCGCCGTCATCGACTCGAACAGCGCCGGGCGGGCGAAGGTGCGGGCCATCCCCAGCGCCCCCCGCTGATGGGGCGACATCGCGGAGACGTCCCGGTCTCCGAAGTAGACCCGACCGGTGGAGGCGGCGACGAAGCCGCCGAGGGCGTCGCACAGGGAGGTCTTCCCCGCCCCGTTGGGCCCGACCAGGGCCACGATCTCGCCGTCGTTCAGCTCGAGGTCGACGTCGTTGACCGCCACCAGCGGCCCGAAGCCCACCGTGAGCCCCTGGACACGGAACAGCGGCCCGGTCCGCCGGGGGTGCGCCCCCAGGAACTCGGAGAGGTGCGACTCGAACTCGTCCCGCGACGGGGGCGCCGTCCGGAAGGGCCGGGTCCGCTCCAGCTCCTTCGCCTCGAACGGGCGCCACAGGAACTCGCCCCGCTCCGGCGCCTCGCCGGCCGGACTGTCGCCTTCGGGGCCCCGGAGGATGGGGCTGCCGCTGTCCGACACCGGCCCCGCCCACGAGGCGTCGGTGCCCTTCGGAGGCCGGTTGCGGGCTTCCTGGAGCCGCCGGATGACGTCCTGGAGGCGGCCTCCACCCTGGCCCGGGCGCGGCTCAGGCATCGGA
>JBOGFO010000074.1:0-3513 GCA_050743445.1 Acidimicrobiia bacterium | reverse complement strand
TCCGTCCTCCACGCCACGGTGGCCCGCCTGGCCGGGCAGCTCGGTGAGGTTCCCGTCCCGGTGGCCACCCGGCCGGGCCAACCGTGGGTGGGCCTCACGAGCCGTTTCGCCGTCCATGTCGCCCACGACGAGGCCAGTCGAGCCCGGATCCACGTCGAGGCCGGGCGGCTGTTGTGGGCGGCCCGCTTCCGGCTGCCCGTTCCCGAGGTGGTCGAATGTGGTTCGGGATGGCTGCTGACGACCAGGGCCCCGAACCACGAGCCGCTCCCGGACGGACGGTATGTCGCGGCCGCCATCGATGGCGCCCGCATGATCTCGGGCGTGCCCACACCACCGCCGGATCTGTATGGCCGGCACCCGGCCCATGGCGGCAGCCGGCGGGTCGGGGCCGTGCGCTTGGCCCGCCTCCTGCGCAGCCCGATCCGGCCGTCCGAGTTCAGGATGCTGCGACGGTCGGTCGGCCAGCTGGCCCGGGATCGCCTCGCCCACGGCGATTTCCATCCCCGCAACATCCTCTTCGACCGCGCCCGTGGCTCCGTCGTGGTCATCGACTGGGAGTTCCTCAGCTACCAGCCCGCCAACTACGACCTGTGCCTGCTGTGGCCCCGGCTGCCGTCCGCCAGCGACCGCGACGCCGTGCTCGAAGCCGCCCTCGACGACGCCCCCGACCTGGCCTCCCTGGGTTTGCTCCACCGCTGGCTGGCCGTCCGATACCTCGCTGACCTGGTCACCAAGACCGCAGCGCAGCAATGGGACAAGGGTTGCATTGCCCTTGCTGTGGCGCGTGTGGTTGAAGCGCGGGTGAACGCAGCTACATGGAGTCCTCGACCTGGGTCGGTCGATGGAGCCGATCCGGCGAGCTGAGCAGGAAGTCGGGTACTCGCCGCGGAACTGTTCACCGTCCGTTCACTTCGCCCCCCGAAGGACCGCCCATGAAGATCAAGGTGCTGTGCACCCTCGGGCCCGCCTCGCTGCGCAAGGACGTGATCCAAGGTCTCGACGCCCGAGGCGTCGACCTGTTCCGCATCAATCTCTCCCACACGCCGCCCGAGCGGGTGCGGCCCACCATCGAGCTGGTGCGGCGCTACTCGAACATCCCCATCAGTCTCGACACCCAGGGCGCCCAAGTCCGCTGCGGGACCGTCGGCGCCGGGGTCTCGGTCGCCCGCGGTGAGCAGGTGGAGCTGGTGGCGGCGGCGGTCGAGGGCACCCGGGAACGGTTCACCCTGTGGCCCGCGTCGGTGTTCGTCGGCCTCCGCCGGGGAGACCAGGTCAAGGTCGACTTCGACGGCGCCCTCCTGCAGGTCGACGACGTCGGCGACGGTTGGGCTCGGGCGACAGTGCTCGAGCCGGGCAGGGTCCGGTCCAACAAGGCCGTCAACATCGACCCCCACCCGCAGCTCGCCCCGCTGACCGACTCGGATGTCGCCGCCATCGAGATCGGCGCCGCCGCCGGCATCCGCCACTACTGCCTGTCGTTTGCCAGTTCGGCGGGCGACGTGGAGCTGCTGCGCACGCTGGTGCCCGAGAGCTCCACCATCATCTCCAAGATCGAGAGCCGGCTCGGGGTGCGGAACCGGGACCAGATCATCGACGTCTCCGACGCCGTCCTCATCGACCGGGGCGACCTGTCCCGGGAGGTGCCGGTGGAGTACGTGCCCTTCTACCAGAAGGCCATCGTCCGCCAGGCCAACCGCTGGAACCGCCCGGTGTACGTCGCCACCAACCTGCTGGAGTCGATGGTCACGAGCCGCCAGCCCACCATCGCCGAGATGAACGACATCGCCAACACCCTCCTCGACGGCGTCCACGGCCTGGTCCTGGCGGCCGAGACGGCCATCGGCGTCGACCCCGTCGGGTCGGTGGACGCGGTGTTGCGCTGCGTGCGGGCCTTCGAGCACACCACCACCGGCTCCCTTCTGGAAGAGGACCGGATGCTGTCGCAGCCGCCGATCACCCGCCTGGCCTCGTAACGGCGCCGGTCGACGTGGTCCTCAGCGCCCGGGATCCACGGCGGGCGACCGTGCCCCCAGACCGCGACGGTCTCATCGCCCCCCACGGCGGACGGCTCGTCGACCTCCTGGCCGGGCCCGACCGTCGCGCCGAGCTGGTGGCCGCCGCCCGGCGCTGGCCGGTGTGGAACCTGACGCCACGGCAGCTCTGCGACCTCGAGCTGCTGGTCACCGGCGCCTTCTCCCCCCTGGGCGGGTTCATGGGCCGAGCCGACTACGAGTCGGTGTGCGTCTCCATGCGCCTGGCCGACGGCACCCTGTGGTCGATGCCGATCACCCTCGACGTTTCGCACCGCCTGGCCCGTCACCTCGGACCCGGCGCCACCCTCGGCCTGCGCGACCCGTACGGCCTGCTCCTCGCCGCCCTCCACGTCGACGACGTCTGGCGACCCGACCGGTGCCGCGAAGCCCACGACGTCTACCGCACCACCAGCACCCACCACCCGGGCGTGGCGCACCTCCTCGGACATTCCCACGGCTGGTACGTGGGTGGGCGGATCGAAGGCCTGCGCCTGCCCGACCAGAACACCTTCGCCGACCTGCGCCTACGGCCGGACGAGCTCCGGGCCGAGTTCGCCCGTCTGGGCTGGGACCGGATCGTCGCCTTCCACACCCGCAATCCCCTCCACCGGGCCCACTACGAGCTGACCCGCCGGGCAGCGGAGACGGCCGGCGCCAAGCTGCTGCTCCATCCGGTGGTGGGGATGACCAAGCCCGGGGACCTCGACGCTGCCACCCGGGTCCGCTGCTACCGGGCGGTCATGGGCCGCTACCCGGCGGGGACCGCCCGCCTGGCCGTCATCCCCATGGCCATGCGCATGGCCGGGCCGCGGGACGCCTTGTGGAACGCCATCATCCGGAAGAACTATGGCTGCACCCACTACATCGTGGGCCGGGACCACGCCAGCCCCGGCCATGACCGCGACGGCACCCCCTTCTACGACCCCTACGAGGCGCAGGACCTGCTGCGCAGCGCCGAAGAGGAACTGGGCGTGCGCACCGTCGCCTTCCCCACCATGGTCTACCTCCCCGCCGCCGACCGCTACCTGCCCGAAGCCGAGGTGCCAGCCGGAGCGGCCACCAGGACGGTCTCGGGCACCTTGCTCCGTCAGATGCTGGCCGAAGACGCACCCCTGCCGGAGTGGGTCACCTTCCCTGAGGTGGCCGCCGAACTCCGGCGCTGACGCACAGGACCGGTGCCGGTCAGCGCCAGTCGCCCAAGAGCAGGAGCACCAGCACCACAGCGACGGCCACCAGGACGAGGTCGCCGCTCAGCGCCTCGGCCCTCCTCGGTCGTCGCCGGCCAGGAGCGCCCCGGCGGCTTGAGCGATCACGAAGCCAGACGGGTGGCCTCGAACCCGGCGGAATGTTTCGGGCCCGGCCATGGCATGGTGCTCGAAGGCCCGGACCGAGCGGAGGAGCCCGTCGACGCTGCCGACGGGGTCGGGACCCGTGGCGGTGTCTGCGGTCAACACGAAGCCCCGGGCGCCATCCCAGAGGC
>JBOGFO010000073.1:0-4255 GCA_050743445.1 Acidimicrobiia bacterium | reverse complement strand
GGCCGGCGACGCCGCCCACCTCCATGGGCTTGCCCGTCACCGCCGCCGGCACGGCTTCGCCCCGGGCCATGGCCACCGTGTCCATGAGCCAGGCCATGACCCGCTCGTCGGTGTTCACGTCCGGAGCCGGGACGTCCCGGTCGGGACCGAGCATGGGCAGGATCTCCCAGGTGAAGCGCCGGGTGAGGCGCTCCAGCTCGAAGATGGACAGCTTGGTCGGGTCGCAGCGCACGCCGCCCTTGCCGCCGCCGAAGGGCAGGTCGACGACGGCGCACTTCCAGGTCATGGCGATGGCCAGGGCCTGGACGTCCTCCCGGGTGAGCGCAGGGTGGAATCGCAGCCCACCCTTGGCCGGGCCCCGGGCCGTGTCGTGGTGGATCCGCCAGCCGACGAACACCTCGACCCGGCCGTCGTCACAGCGGATCGGGACCGACACCTCGAGCACCCGCTTGGGCCGGGACAGCAACTTGAGGATGTTGTCCTCCAGGCCGATGATCCCGGCGGCATCCTCCAGCCGGGCCACCTCGGCCGCCCACGGGTCGTAGCTCTCCCCTGCCCGAACCCGCGCCAACGGTGTTGCCGGCCCCGGGTCGGCGGGAACCCCGGCCGGTGTGACAGGGTCGATCGAAGCGGTCATGCGGCGCTGCTCACCCTATCGGTCGCGGCGCGTCCAACCCGTGACCACCTCGACGTGGGGTGTGTGGGGGAAAAGGTCCACCAGGCAGACCGACTCGAGGTTCCAGCCGTCCTTGGCGAGCAGGCCGGCGTCCCGGCCGAGCGAGGCGACATCACAGGAGACGAGGGCCAGAGTGGCCGCGCCCGTGGCTCCGATCCGCCCCACCACCCCGGCGCCGAGTCCCTGGCGGGGCGGGTCGGCGATCACCACGTCGGCGCCCGACGGGCGCCAGCGGCTCACGTCGGCCCCCAGGATGCGGGCGCCGGGCAGGTCGGTGAGGTTCACGCGGGCATCGGCCAGGGCGGAGCGGTTCGTCTCCACGACCACCACCCGGCCTTCGCCGCCGGCGCCCAGCACCCCGGCGAACAGGCCGACCCCGCCGTAGAGGTCGACGAGTCGCCCACCGGGGGCGAGGGGGTCGCCCACCGCCCGGCGGACGGCCGCCACCAGTGCCTCGGCGCCGGCCGGGCTGCCCTGGAAGAAGCTGTCGGCCGAGAGGCGCCAGCGCCGGCCGGCCACCTCCTCGTGGATCCACGCCCTCCGTCCCGCCGCCAGCTCGTCGGCACCGACTACCAGGGTGCTGGCCGGGACGTCGCAGCCGGCGGCGGCGGGCCGGATCACGACCAGGCGCTCCCCCGTCGCCGCCCCGACCCGGACCACCACTTCCTTGGCCGGGGTCGGGAAGTAGCCGCTGCGGAGCACCTCGTCGACCAGGGGGTGGGCGACCAGGCAGCCGCCGTCGAGGGCCACGGTGTCGTGGCTGTGGTGGCCCCGGAAGGCGGCCCGGCCGTCGTCGTCGACCGCGGCCCGGACCGTGGTCCGCCAACCCGTGGCCGCCAGCGGGAGGCTGGAGTCGGGCGCGGGTGGTTCGATCCGGCCGGCGCGCCGGAGGGTGTCGAGCACGACGTCGCGCTTCAGGCGGAGCTGGGCGTCGTGGTGGACGTGCTGCCAGCCGCAGCCGCCGCAGCCGCCGTCCTCGAGCGGGCACGGCGGGGCCACCCGGTCCGCCGAAGGGTCGATCACCTCGAGGGTGCCGGCCCGGAGGAACTTGCGCCGCTCCTCGATGATCTCGGCGGTCACCCGCTCGCCGGGGAGGGCGCCGCGGACGAAGACCACCCGGCCGTCGTCGAGCCGGGCGACGCCTTCACCGCCGGCGGCGACGCCGGTCACCGCCACTTCGACCTGGGTGGGCATCCGATGAGGGTGACACACCGCCCCCGTCCCTGGACGAAACTGCCGGGATGTCACCCGCCCGCCGTCTCGTCCTGGCCTCGGCCTCCCCCGCCCGGCTGCGCCTGCTCCACCAGGCCGGTTTCGACCCCGAGGTGGTGGTCTCGGGCGTCGACGAGGACGGCGTGAGCGGTACCGGCCCCGGTCCCACCGCCCAGGCCCGGGCCGAAGCCAAGGCCGCCGCCGTCGCCGCCCGGGCCGACGTGGCCGGCGCCGTGGTCGTCGGCTGCGACTCGGTCCTCGATGTCGACGGAGAGGCGTACGGCCGGCCGGGCTCGGTCGACGAGGCCCGCGTCCGGCTCAGCCGCCTGCGGGCCCGGTCCGCCGTGCTGCGCACCGGGCACTGCGTCATCGACAGCGCCGGGGGGCGCCGGGCCGGGGACACAGCCGCCACCGAGGTCCGCTTCGGCTCCTTCACCGAGGCCGAGCTCGAGGCCTACCTCGGCACCGGCGAGGCGCTTCTGGTGGCCGGGAGCTTCACGCTCGACGGCTGGTTCGCGCCCTTCGTCGACGGGATCGTCGGTGACCATGGCAACGTGATCGGGCTGTCCCTGCCGCTGCTGCGCCGGCTGCTGGCCGAGGTCGGCCTGACGGTCATGGACCTGTGGCCGGACCCTCCAGCGCGCCGGAGTCGGTGAGGAACTCGTAGAGGCCGGCGACCAGGCCGACGTCTCCCAACTTGGCGCAGGGCACCCAGGCGGCGTCGGCGGCGTCGTCCCCGGCCCGGACGTCCGCCTCCGGCCGGCGGGGTGTGGCCGCGAAGTCGAGGATCACGTAGTGGTAGTCGAAGGGCTCGGTGCCCATGCGCTCCACCCAACCGAGGAACTCCCCCACCTCGACGTCGATGCCGGTCTCCTCCGCCACCTCCCGGGCGACGGCGGCGGTGAGCGTCTCGCCGAACTCCACCCGGCCGCCGGGGAGCGACCAGCGGCCCACCCCCGCTCCCCTCCCCCGCTGGACCAGGAGGATCTCGTCGCCCCGGCGCACCACCGCACCCACGGCCACCTCGACCGAACCGTCAGTCACTGGAGAACCGGTGATGCATGATGATCGCCCGGGCGGTGAAGCCCGACTCCTCGAAGAAGTTCTTGGCCGCCCGATGGCCGGGGAGGGCGAAGGAGTCGACGCCCCTGCAGCCGCTGGCGGCGAAGAACTCCACCAGTGCACCGAGCATGGCCTCCCCCACTCCGATGGCCCGGGCCTCGGGGTCGACGAACAGCTCGGACACGATCCCGAGGAGGGACCCGTCCTGGAGGACCTCGACCTCGCCGACCCCGTAGCCGACCGGCGTGTCGTCGATGGTGCCCAGCACCACGCGGGCATCGGCCCGGTCGACCAGCGCCTTGTAGGCCGCGTCGAGAGGCTCGGGGCGCGCTTCGCGGAGCGACCACAACACCCCGCCCCGCATGGGCGTCAGCTCGGCCCGCATGGCGGCGGCCAGCTCCAGGATGGCGGGCACGTCGGCGGCCACCGCGGGGCGGACGCCCTCCTCGGCGGCCATCAGGGCCTAGGGCCGGAGCCGGTCGATGGCGCCCAGGACGGTCTTGCGGGCCCGGCCCGCCGTCTCGTAGGCGGCCACCGCCTCGAGCTCGGCGGGGGTCAGGCCCGACAGGCGCGACACCACCTGCGACGCCGACAAGCCGTCGTACTCGGGGATGGGGAGGTCGCCGGCGACGGGACCGGGAGCGGTGGCCGGTGCAGTCTTGGCCGGCGCCGTCTTGGCCGCCGGGCGGGCCGGAGCCGGAGCGGGCTTGGACGCCCCCGCCGCCGTCGCCGGCTGTCCGGTCAGGGGCTCGGCCAGCAGGTCGTCGTCCTCGTCGTCGTCGTTGCGGAGCCCGGGGATGAACCCGGCCAGGAACTCCGCCTTCTTGCAGGCCTCACCCAGGCGGGAGTCGAGGTCCTTGCGGATCATGCGGCTGCCGAAGGTCACTGCCACCTGGCCGATCATCTTGGCCTGGTTCACTTTGGCCTCGGCCTCGCCGAGCTGGGCCACACCCTTGGCCATGATGTCGCCGACCAGCGCCGGCGCCCGCTGGTAGGCCATGAGGGCGAACCCGACGGGGGCGTACACCAACATCTCCAGGGCCAGGTGCACAGGATCCTTGCCGTTGGTGGTCACGGCGCGGAGTCTACGGGTCGCCTCCCCCGGGCGCGCCACGCCGCCCAGCCGACAAGCAGGGCCGCCACTCCCACCGCCCACTCCCCCGCCACCACGTACGGCGTGCGTCCCCGCGTCGTGCGCACCTCGCCTTCGAGCACGGTCGGTTCGAACAGCGACGTGCGGGCCTGCAGGTCGCCCCGATGGTCGATGATCCCCGAGGGCCCCGAGATGCTGGCGTGGAGGACGGG
>JBOGFO010000072.1:0-6743 GCA_050743445.1 Acidimicrobiia bacterium | reverse complement strand
GGGCGTCCTCGCCAGCGACGCCTACGCCGACGCGGTGCGGGCCGATGAGGAGCAGGCCTACGAGCTCGGGATCAGCGCCGTCCCCTTCTTCGTCATCGACCGGAAGTTCGGTGTCCCCGGGGCCCAGGCGACCGACGTGATGCTGGACTCCCTGCGCCGGGCCTGGGCGAAGACCCATGCCCTGGAAACGATCGTCGACACCGGGCCCGACACCGGCGACGCCGCCGCTTGCGAAGGCGACAGCTGCGCCATCTGAGGCAGACTTTCGTCGATGAGCACCATCGACTACGGGGAGCGGATTCCGAACAACGTCGACCTGTCCTCGGACCGCCGCCTGCAGCGGGCGCTGGAGAGCTGGCAGCCCAAGTTCCTCGACTGGTGGCGGGAGCTGGGCCCGGTCGGGTTCCAGGACAAGGACGTGTACCTGCGCACGGCGATCAGCGTCTCCGCCGACGGGTGGGCCAACTTCGACTACGTGAAGATGCCCGAGTACCGCTGGGGGATCTTCCTCATCCCGCCCGACCCCGACAAGACGATCGGCTTCGGCGAGCACTACGGCGAGCCGGTGTGGAACGAGGTCCCCGGTGAGCACCGGGCCGATCTCCGCCGCCTGGTCGTCATCCAGGGCGACACCGAGCCCGCCTCGGTGGAGCAGCAGCGCCACCTGGCCCGGACGGCCCCGTCGCTCCTCGACATGCGCAACCTGTTCCAGGTCAACGTGGAGGAGGGCCGCCACCTGTGGGCCATGGTCTATCTCCTCCACGCCTACTTCGGCCGGGACGGCCGTGAGGAGGCCGAGGAGCTCCTGACCCGCAACTCGGGTGACAGTGACCGGCCCCGCATCCTCGGCGCCTTCAACGAGGAGACTCCCAACTGGCTGGCCTTCTTCATGTTCACCTACTTCACCGACAGGGACGGCAAGTACCAGCTGCACTCGCTGGCTCAGAGCGGCTTCGACCCGCTGGCCCGCACCTGCCAGTTCATGCTCATGGAGGAGGCCCACCACATGTCGGTGGGCACCGGCGGCATCGGCCGGGTGGTGAACCGCACCATCGAGCTCATGCGCGAGCACGACACGGACGACGTCCGCCCCTACGGCGGCATCGATCTCGCCACGCTGCAGCGCTACATCAACTTCCACTACAGCGTGTCGCTCGACCTGTTCGGCTCCGAGCGCTCGACCAACGCCGCCAACTACTTCACCAGCGGGCTGAAGGGCCGCTACCAGGAGGATGAGCGCGACGACGACCACCGCCTCGCCGAAGGCGTGCGGGCCGTGCCGGTGGTGGAGGACCGCCCGGGGTCCGGGGTGTCCCCGGAACAGTGGATCGTCACCATCGAGGTGCCGGTCCTCGCGGCGGTGAACCACGTCCTCCAGTCCGACTACGTCGACGACTGCCGGCGGGGCTTCGGCCGCTGGAACAAGGCGCTGGCCGCCGTCGGTGGGGAGCTCCGCCTCCCCCACGTCGGATTCCACCGGGCGGTGGGCAGCTTCGCCGGCCACCACATCTCCCCCGACGGCCGGGTGCTGTCGTAGCAGGAATGGGAGGCACACCGGGACGAGTGGCTGCCCAGCGCCGATGACCGGGCTTTCATCGACTCCCTCATGGTTCAGGTCACCGAACCGGGGAAGATGGCGGGCTGGATCGCCCCGCCCACCACCGGGATCAACCGCCAGCCGGTGGACTACGAGTACGTGAGGTTGAGCTGATGACGGACGCGACGAACATCTACGTGCTGGGCGACAATCCCGACGACGCCGAGCGAGCCAGGCTCAGGTATCTGGAGGGCCGCACCGACCCCACCACCTTCCGCCACCTCGAACGGATCGGGGTCGCGCCCGGGTGGCGCTGCCTCGAGGTGGCGGCCGGCGGGGGTTCGGTGGCCCGGTGGCTCGCCGGCCGTGTCGGTCCGTCCGGTTCGGTCCTGGCCACGGATATCGATCCCCGCTTCCTCACCGACCTTCCCGACAACGTCGAGGTCCGCCGGCACGACATCGACAAGGACGAGCTGGAGACGGGCTTCGACCTCGCCCACTGCCGGACCCTGCTCATGCACCTGCCCGACCCCGTGGCCACCCTCCAGCGCATGGTGGGGGCCGTGCGCCCCGGAGCCTGGCTGCTGGTGGAGGACATCGACTTCGGCATGATGACCGGCTCCGGCCATCCCGACGCGGTGTGGGCCACCGGCGCCTGGCAGGCCTTCTGCACCCGGCTCCGGCACGCCGGGCTGATGGACGGCTTCATCGGCCGCAAGCTGCCGGCGATGGCAGGCGCCGCCGGGCTGGAGGACGTGGAGGCCGAGCTGCACTCCGCCCTCGCCGGCCAGGGGACGGCCGAGTGGGACACCGTCCAGCATTCGCTCCCCGCGCTCCGGCCCGCGGCCATCGCCTCGGGGACGCCGGAGGCGGAGTACGACCGCATGGGCGCCGTCCTGACCGACCCCGCGGTGACCTGGATCGGGATCTGCACCGTGTCCGTCTGGGGCCGGCGCCCCGGCTGACGACGGCCCTTCGGGTGGCTACGCCATCCGCGCCAGCTCCTCCATCCGAGCCATTCCCGCCCCGACATTTCTGCGAAAGCGCGCCACGGCGGCAGCCAACTCTTCGGAGCCCGTGCCTGGCGTGCGAGCCGGATTCAAGGCGGTGCCGTCGGCCCACGCCTTGATGTCGGGGTCGGACGAGAATGACATCGATGCCCGGTGGCCCAGCACCTGCATGAGCGCCCAGTCGGCGGGCGTATCCGACAACGGTGACGGCGGGCACAGCCTGTTCTTCTCGCCGTCGTCGTCGACGGTGGCCTCGACCAACCCGGCGAGGGCGGCGCCGAAGCAGGGGAAGCCGGCCCGGATCGGCTGCAGGGTGATCGCCTCGCGACCCCAGATCGGGACCAACGGCGGGTACCGCAACCCCGACGCGGCGCAGTGCACGATCACCGCGTCCTTGGCCACGGCCACGTCACCCTCACCGAACACCAGCCGGCCCGGCTCGACATGGTTGATGCGCCCGAGCCCGACGACGTCTTCGATCGTGCGCAATCGTTCGAGCTCCCACTGAGCAAGCGTCGGCGTCTTGGCCATCGTCGGAGTCACGGTCGGGTCGATGCGCAGCATCACCCCCCGATCCTCCATGCGGAAGAACAGATCGTCGGGCGACGCGGCGTCGGCCGCGGCCTGCATGATGTCCGCAGCCATTCCGATGAAGACAGCGGGATCGGGCTGGACGACGGCCCGATTGAGCATCCACGGGTCACGGGGCCGCACCCAGCAGATCGCGCCCGGATCGATCCCGTTGTCCAGAAGCCAGACGCACGCGTCGGTCGCGGTCTTTCCCGATCCCACGATCACGTACTGCGTCGGCGCGCCGCCCAGCTTGACCAGGTCGTTGACGGGCACCACGTGGACCCCATCGGCAATGCCGAACGGCGCCGGCGTGACCGCCGGAATCTCCGGAGACAGATAGCGGGCGTCGACAAGGCGGGGGCGGCCGCGAACCTCGTGGAGCTCTCCGGACGGGTGTGACCTGAACCGCCCCCCGCCGACGTGGTCGGAGTCGGCGTAGAAGGACACCTTTCCGGAGGCGAGCATCCGCTCGCCCAGCACCCGTTCGTAGTACTCGCAGATCTCCGGCGCGGTCGCCCGCTCGTGCAGGCCGGCTTCCGGCCCGTCCTGCTGGATGCGCCCACCACCGAGCAGCGTCGAGGCCACGCCGTAGAAGGCAGACGCCTGGTGGAGGCGGACGAACGGGTAGGCGTCCAGCCAATGCCCACCGACACCGGGCCGGCGGTCGACCATGACCACGCTCACGTCGGCGTGGTCGATCAGCGCGTCGGTGAACGCCATGCCCGCCGCGCCCGCGCCAACGACCAGATAGTCGGCCTCCAAGGCCCGCACCATCATCGCCCTACGGTTTTTCCGCTACGCACTCGTTGACGAGCTCACCGATGCCTTCAATGGTCGTGCGCACGACCTGGCCGGGGGTGAGGAACTCCGGTGGTTCCCGGCCCATCCCGACGCCGCCCGGCGTGCCGGTGGAGATCACGTCGCCGGGCTCGAGGGTCACGATCCGGCTCACGTACCCGATGATCTCGGCCGGCCCGAAGATGAGGTCGCTGGTGCGCGAGTCCTGGCGGACGTCCCCGTCGACGGCGCAGCCGATGGCCAGATCGGGGGTGTCGGCGGGGTCGGCGACCAGCTCGTCGGCGGTCACCAGGCAGGGGCCGAGCGGGGTGCTGCCCTCGAAGATCTTGCCCTGGAGCCATTGGAGGGTGCGGTTCTGGAAATCCCGGGCGGAGATGTCGTTGCAGATCGTGTACCCGGCGATGGCGGCACCGGCCGCCGCCCGGTCGGCGTGGCGCACCTCGGAGCCGATGACGATGGCGAGCTCGGCCTCGTAGTCGACCATGTCGGTGGCGATGACGATCGGGTCGCGGGGCCCGATGAGGGACCGGGCGAACTTGGCGAAGAGCGTCGGGTGGCCGGGCATCTCCCGGCCGAACTCGGCCACGTGGGCGGCGTAGTTGAGGCCCAGGCAGATGATCTTGCGGGGGGCCACGATCACCGGGGCCAGGTCCAGGTCCGCCCGCGCCTGGCGACGGCCGCCCGCCCGCTCGGCCTCCTGGCGCCAACCCGGGCCCGAGGCCAGGAGGGCACCGACGTCGGGGAAGTCGAGCTCGACCACCTCGTCGCCTTCCACCCGGCCGGCCCGGGTGCCATCGGCCGTGCGGAACGTGAGGATCTTCACGTGCTCTCCCGTCGGTCGTCCGTCATCGCCCGGACCCTATAACTGAGGGTGCATGAGCGACACCCCCGTGATCGTCGCCGGCGCCGGCGCCGGCCCCGGCCGGGGACACCAGTGCCGAGATGGGCCGGGCCGCCATCGGGTACTTCGCCGCCGACCGCCGGGCGCTGGCTCGACTCCGCCCCCTACGGTCCCGCCTCAATCACCGGCCGCGCCGGCCAGCCGGGGCGCTCCTGACCCCCTACGTGCGTTCATCGGTCGGGCCCCATGGACGCCGACGGATGAACGCACGTATCGATTCGGGGCGGCGTCAGTCCTCGGCCGGCGTGCGGTGCCACGAGCCGGCGTCGCCGGCCGATGCCTCCCAGCCGACCGGGAGGTCGCCGAGGGTGGCCAGGCCGGGGTGGCAGCGGAGGAGGTGGGCCAGGTGGACGGGGGTGAAGTCGTCATCCCCGGCTCCGAAGAACTGCCATTCGCCGTCCTCGTCGTGGGCCACGAGGAGAACCGGGGCGCCGGTGAAGGCCACCCCCACCGTGGCCGCCACCAGGGTCTCGGGGGGGTCCGGGAACGGCCAGCCTTCGGGGTCCCGCCCCGGCGGGCACCGGCCCCACAACCGCAGCTGGCCCCCGACGCCGACGACGGCCAGCTGGACGACGGGGACGGGCTGGCCCCGGTAGAACTCGAGCAGTGCCGGGAAGAGCCGGTGGTGCCAGGTGGCCAGCACGGGGCGGCGCTCGGCGAGCACGTCACCGAGGATGTCGTCCTGGCCCTGGTCGGGCGGCAGCTCCCGGCCCTCCGCCACCGCCACGGCCACCCGCTCCAACCGCCACTCGGCATCCGCCAAGCCGCAGATGACGACTTCCGGGTGGCCGTAGGAGTGCCACAGGCCGGCCGTGTAGGCGTAGGACGGGTACCCGGGGCCCGGGTCGTCCCCGACTCCCTCGACCGTCACCACCTCGAAATCCGCCGGTCCCCGCTCGCCGGCGGCACACAAAAGGCAGTAGCAGTCCCGCACCCGCCCAGTATGCGGCGCCACCCGCTCGAGACCGGGGACCGGCCCCCGCTGGAACCAGAGGCCATATCAGCCGCTACCCTGGCGCACCGTGGACCCCGGCGACCTCCTCCACGCGCCGCTCGACGAACTGACGGCTGAGGCCGGCCGCCGGCGGGACGCCGCCTTCGGCGACCGGGTGACGTTCTCCCCCAAGGTCTTCATCCCGCTCACCATGCTGTGCCGGGACCGTTGCGGCTACTGCACCTTCGCCAAGCCGCCGGCCCGCCTCGACTCGCCCTTCCTCGAGCTCGACGACGTGATGGCCATCGCCGCCGCCGGCGCCGAGGCCGGCTGCCGGGAGGCGCTCTTCACCCTGGGCGAGGCCCCGGAGGACCGCTACGCGGTGGCCCGGGGCTGGCTGGAGGACCACGGCTACGAATCCACCGTCGACTACCTGGTGGCGGCGGCCGGGGCCGTGCTGGAGAAGACCGGCCTCCTCCCCCACGCCAACGCCGGCGCCCTGTCGGGCCCCGAACTCGACCGCCTCCGGGCCGTGAGCCCATCCCAGGGGATGATGCTGGAGACGCTGGCCGCCCGCCTGGGCGAGCCGGGCGGCGCCCACCACCGGGCACCGGACAAGACCCCCGAGCGCCGCCTGGCCACGCTGGAAGCGGCCGGGGAGGCCCGCGTCCCCTTCACCACCGGGCTCCTGGTCGGCATCGGCGAGACCCGGGAGGAACGTCTGGACACGCTGGAGGCCATCGCCGCCAGCCACGCCCGCCACGGCCACGTGCAGGAGGTCATCGCCCAGAACTTCCTGCCCAAGCCGGGGACGGGCATGGCCGGCCATCCCCCCTGCCCCGAGGAGGAGATGCTCTGGACGGTGGCCGCCGCCCGCCTCCTCCTGCCCGACAGCATCCACCTCCAGGCGCCGCCCAACCTGGCCTCCGACCTCGGCGCCCTCGTGGCCGCCGGCATCGACGACTGGGGCGGTGTGTCGCCTCTCACCCC
>JBOGFO010000071.1:0-4519 GCA_050743445.1 Acidimicrobiia bacterium | reverse complement strand
TCTTGGAGTCGGCCAGGAACTCCTGCACCTCGTCGTCGGTCATGCGGATCTGATCGCGCCGGCTCATGGCCGACATCGTTTCAGGCCGTCAGCCACATCGCCTGAATCTCGCGCCGCACGGCCAGGCGCTCGAGGGCGCGCCGCTCGATCTGGCGGATCCGTTCCCCGCTCAGGTTGAGCTTCTCCCCGACGGCTCGGAGCGAGGCGGCTTCGCCGCCGCCGAGGCCATAGCGCAACTCGAGGACCTGGCGCTCCGGTTCCGGGAGCGTGGCCAGGGCACGGCGGAGGCTGTCCTGGTCGAAGCTGACATCGATCGTCTCCTCCATGCTCTCGTCCACCGCGGCCACCAGATCGATCAGTGGCCCGGCCACGTGCTGGGCCGGGTCGTCGAGGCTGATGATCTTGCGGCGGCTGTGATGGATGGCCCGCATGGCCTGCTGGGAGACGCCGGCCTCTTCGATGATCTCGTCATCGGTGGGGGAGCGGCCCAGACGATGCCGCAGCTCGTCCTCCGCCTCGCGCAGGCGGCGTTCACGACGGGCGATGTCTTCCGGAATCCGGATGGACCGGCCCTGGGTGTCGATGGCGTGGCGCAGGGCGTTGTGGATCGACCACGTGACGTAGGTCGACACGCGGAAGCCGCGGCGCCACTCGAAGCGGTCCACGGCCACCATCAGGCCCAGGATGCCCTCCTGAACGAGGTCGAGGAGCGAGACTCCCCGGTGCTCGTAGCGCCGGGCGATGGACATGACCAGACCCAGATTCGAGCTCACCATCTGGTTGCGGGCGGCCCGGTCTCCGAGCTCGATCCGCTTGGCCAGGACGATCTCCTCGTCGGCGGTGAGCAGCGGCGAGCGGTCCGTTCCGTCCAGCGACTGGTGGCTGGCATCGGTGGTGGCGCGGACCAGGTCGGAGTGACGGAAGGAGGGTGCCTGGGGCTCGCACTCCTCCGACAGGTAGACCCCCCGGGCCGACAGCTCCTCGCAGAGTTCGACCACGCACTTCTCCTCGAGCTCGAGACGCACGACGATCGCATCGAGGTCGGAGAACCGGAGACAGCCCTGGGCCTCGGCCTGCTGGACCAGGGCCATGAGTTCGTCAGCCATGGCCGAATCCCTACCCAACGGGCGCCGGTTCTCTATCCCCTGAGGACGAGGGGAGCGGAAGCAGGTAGCGTCGCATCGGCGGGAAGGCGAAAGGAGCCGTCGTGGCACAGCTGAGCGTCGGACCGGTCCACCACATCCGTTTGAGCGTCAATGATCTCGAGCGTTCCCGGGCGTTCTACACCGAGCTGCTCGGCTTCCAGGTGGCCAGGACGCCAAGGACACGTTCGATCTCGTGCCCTTCGGCGTCGCCCTGCTCCCCTTCAGGGACCCGGACGGCATTCAGCTGGAACTGACCGCCCCGCTGTAGTCAGAGGTTTGATGTCGGTGAACCGAGGCTGCCTGGGTCAGCCGCGTTTCTTCATCGCCCGGACGACGAGGAACACGGCGATGGCCAGGATCACCACACCGGAGAACCCGGTGAGCAATGTGTCGTCGTTCCCGTTCCCGTCATCGCCGCAAGCCACCATCAGCGCCATCAGCGCCGTCCAGACCGTGAGCATCATGACGACGGACTACCCAGTCCGGCGCGGCGCAAAAACGAGCCGGTAAGCAGTGGCGCGCTCGGTCGCGTCGTCCATGGTGGCCGTCACCCCGGCATGGAGCAGCCGCATCATCCGCCAGGTGCGCTCGTCGGCCACCCGGAGCACCTCGTCGCGCTGCTCCACCCAGCGGTCGTGGACCTTGCGTACCCACAGGCCGTAGTTGCGGCGGTCGTTGTGCATCTCCACCACTTCGAGCGAGGACCGGGCCAGCGCCCGCATCAGCGCCGGCAGGTACACCATGCGGAACTCACCCGGCCAGATGTACTTGGTGATGAAGCTGGACACCCCGAACGGAACATGGGTGGAGGAGAAATCGGCGTAGCAGCGCCCGTCGGGCTCGATCCAACGCGCCAGCCGCTCCGCCACCGCCCGGTACCGGGACAGGTCCTCGAGGACACCCATGAGGCTGATGGCGTCGAAGCGCCGCCCCGGCTGGTAGGAGAAGAAATCCTGGTACGACAGGTCGGCCTCGAGCTTCTCCTCCCGGAGCAGCTCCCGCGTGAAGCCCAGCTGGTGCTGCGACAGGGTGATGGCGGTGACATGCACGTCCCGCTCGGCGCAGTAGCGCACGAAGCCGCCCCAGCCGAAGCCGACGTCGAGGAGGGTGGCTCCGGGCCGGAGCCGCAGCGCCTGGAAGGCGGCCTCCAGCTTGCGGGTGGCGCCGCACTCCATCGAATCGTCGTCGGCCTCGTACAGGCCGGGGGTGTAGGTGTGCCAGCGGGTGTCGGCCGCCAGCAGCTGGATGTTGCCGGCGTCGTAGTGCTGGGCGATCCACTCGGGGTTGCAGCGCTTGCGACCGACGAGCCACGGCTTCACCCACGACCACGCTTTGACGGAGAGCTCGCGATCGGCGAGCACGTCGCGCAGCGTCATGGCGGCGAAGAGGTCACCGCCGAAGTCGATGTCGCCTGCCATATAGGCCTCGGCGATGGCCAGCTCCCGCAGGGACAGGACGGCCTCCATCCCGGCGGGGGTGCGGATGGACAGCTCGAAGGCGGGCTCGCCCTCGCCCAGCGCCAGCGTCTCGCCTCCGGCCCGGACCACGAACGGCACCGGCAGGCGGTCGGAGCGCGCCCGGAGGGCATCGCGCAGCTGGGTCAGTCCGGCGGCTGCGCCCGCCTCTGGGCTCGGCACGCCGGAAGCGTAGACCCCGTTCGGGGCGGCAGAGGGGAGTCCCGGTAGCCTCCGCGGCGTGGATCCCGTCGACATCGGGGACGGGCTCGCCGTAGCCGACATCGGAGGGCGTCCAGTGGCCCGGGGCGGCCGGCTCCGCCGAGGCCAGCTGTACCGGATCTCGGGTGCCCTCGTCGGCCACGACGACCTCGCCCACCTCGGCAAGCTGGGGCTGCGCACGCTCTTCGACCTGCGCAGCGAGGTGGAGGACCGCGACCGCCTGGCCGGATGGGCGGCCGAGCAGGGCATCGACTACCGGCACGTGCCGATCTCCGTCGGCCGGCTGAGCGACCTCGAGTCCTCGGCCAACCAGGTGGCGTCGTCGGCCGAGGCGGCGGCGGCCGTGATGCGAACCATCTACCACCGCATCGTCGACGAGCACGGCGCGGCGCTGGCCGCCGTGGCCGACGCCATGGTCGATGGGCTCCCCGCCGGCTTCGGGTGCGCGGCGGGCAAAGACCGCACCGGGGTGCTGGCCGCCCTCCTCCAGGCGGCGGCGGGGGTGGACGAGGCCGGGATCGTGGAGGACTACTGCACCCTGGCGCCCGACGTGGAGCGGCTCCGGGCCATCCTGGGCAACTGGATGCCGGACGTCGCACGCCACGGCCCGGGTATCGACACCCTCCTGGGCGCGGCGGAGGAGACCATGCACGACACCCTCGCTCACCTCAGCGACGGGTGGGGCGGCGCCGCCGGCTTCCTGGAGGCGCACGGCCTGGCCCCCGACCGCCTCCGGCTCCTGCGGGACCGCCTCATCGAACCCTGACCGCCACCGGACGAACGAGGAACCAATTCCCCAGACCACCGCCAACGGCATCACCATCGAGTACGAGACCTTCGGCGACCCGGACCACCCGGCCATGCTGCTGGTGATGGGCCTGGGGGCCCAGCTCATCCACTGGCACGAGGAGTTCTGCCTGGCGATGGCCTCGGGCGGCTTCCACGTCATCCGCTACGACAACCGGGACGTCGGCCTGTCGACCCGGACCGAGGGCCCCCGGCCCGACGTCCTCGCCGCCTTCGGTGGCGACACCTCCCAGGCCACCTACACGCTGGTGGACATGGCCGCTGACGCCGCCGCCCTCCTCGATGTCCTCAGCATCGATGCCGGCCATGTGGTGGGGGTCTCCATGGGCGGGATGATCGCCCAGCAGCTGGCCATCCATCACCCGGATCGGGTGCTGAGCCTGTGCTCGATCATGTCCACGCCCACCGGGGACATGTCCTCCGACCCGGCCACGTCGGAGGCCGGCGCCCTGCTCTTCGGTCCCCCGGCCAAGACCCGGGAGGAGGCCGTGAACGCCTCGGTGGCGTCCTCGCGGGTCATCGGCTCGACCGCCTTCGAGATCGACGAGGAGCTCATCCGGGAACGGGCGGGCCAGGCGTACGACCGCGCCTTCTATCCCCTCGGGGTCGCCCGCCAGCTGTGCGCGATCATCGCCTCGGGCGACTGGCGGCCCGCGCTGGCCAAGCTGGAGCTCCCCACGGTCGTCATCCACGGCGGCGTCGACCCGCTCGTCCGCCCGTCATGGGGCCGGGCCACGGCCGACGCCATTCCGGGCGCGGAGCTGGTCATAATCGAAGGGATGGGCCACGACCTGCCCCGGGGGGCGTGGGACACGGTGGTCGGGGCTATCCTGGGAAATGCTGGCAAAGCTGCCTGATCGGGGCTTTTGACGTCCACGGGCAGGATTGTGC
>JBOGFO010000070.1:0-5646 GCA_050743445.1 Acidimicrobiia bacterium | reverse complement strand
GCGTCCTCTCCCTCCAGGAGTTCTACGGCCAGCTCTCGGCGGCCGAGCTCCGGGAGCGCCAGGAGTTCGCCTTCGAGGCGGCCATCCGCATGCGGGACCGGTTCCTCCAGCAGGAGGTGTGGGAGCGGATGGGCTGCGACGTCCGCAGGACCACGAAGCTGCTGCTCGAGGCGCCCCAGCGCCAGATGTTCCAGCAGATGCTCTTCTCCAAGATCGTGCCCAACTGCCGCAAGCTCGGCCTCCTCGATGCCGCAGACGGCTGGCTCCGGGCGCGCTTCACCGACCTCGGCGTGATTGCCTTCGAGCACTGGGACGACACCGCCACTGAGCTGGCCGTCGCCTGAGGACGGGCCGGGTGGGGCGGCGCCCACCTCGTCCGGTCACGGGGCGTCGAGGGTGGCCACGGACACGATCGGCTTGGACGGCGGATCGGCGCCGAGCGAACCCGAGAAGGGCAGGTCCGAGAAGTTGAAGACGCCTCCATCGGCGGCGACCATCAGATAGCCGTTGCCGTAGCGGACCATGCCGACGACAGGCTTGTTGAGGGGCGTGGACCCGAGGGAGCCCCGGAACGGTGCGCTTCCGAAGGAGAAGATCCCGCCGTCGGAGGCGACCAGCCAGTAGCCGGCCCGGTCGGCACTGGGGACGAGCGACTGCACCGGGGCGTTGAGCGGGGTCGACCCCATGGATCCGTGGAACTCGGCGTCGCCCAGGGTGAAGACCCCCCCGTCGGCCGCCACCAAGTAGTAGCCCCCGCCTCCCGGCGTGGTGACCGAGCTGAGCACCGCGCCGTTGAGGTCGACGTCGGACACGTCGCCGTGGTCGGCGGCATCCCCGACGGGCAGCACGCGGCCCCGGTTGGTGAAGATCCAGTAGCCCTGGCCGGTCGGCGTGGACGAGAGGCTGGTGACCTTCTCGCCCTTGCGCAGCTCCGAGACCGGCGCGTTCCCCAGGGCGGAGGCGTCGCCGAAGGCGAATACGTCGCCCCGGTTGCCGAGGATCCAGTAGCCGTCCCCGGTCGGGGAGGGCTCGAGATGGACGGCCTTGGCCCCGGGCGGCAGCTGGGTCGACGCGTCACCCAGTGACCGGGCCTCCCCGAAGGCGAAGATGCGGCCGTCCGAGCCGAGCATCCAGTAGCCGGCCCGACGGGGGGCCGGGGTGGGTTCGGCGGGTGCGCTGGTGGGAGGCGACGACGGGGGTGGGGAGGTCGGGGGCGGTGCCGTCGCCGTGGTCGTGGTCGTGGAGGTGGACGCCGGGCCCGCCGCTCCCGGGAGGGTGATGACCCGCACCCGGTTGTTGAAGGTGTCGGCGAGCCACAGGTTGCCGGCGCCGTCGACGGCGAGCGACCGGAGGTGGTCGACCTGCGAGTCGGCGGCCGGACCGTCGTCGCCGGCGAACCCCGCCGTGCCGTTCCCGGCGATGGTGGTGATCGTGCCCGCCGGGTCGATGCGCCGGATGCGCTGGCCGAGCTCCTCACCGATGTAGATGTTGCCGTCCTCGTCCACCGCCACCGCCCGGGGGTCGTTGAGCTGGGCGGAGGTGGCCGGGCCTCCGTCGCCGGCGTAGCCGGGCGTGCCCGCGGTGCCGGCCAGGGTGGTGATCGTCCCGTCCCCGCCCACCCGGCGGATGAGGTGGTTGTCGGTGTCGGCGATGTAGAGGGTGCCGTCCGCGGTGAGCCACAACCCCCGCGGCGAGTTGAGCTGGGCCTGGACCGCCGGGCCACCGTCACCGCCGGCGCCCGCCCGGGTCACGCCGGCCACCGTGGTGATGGTGTCGGTGGCCAGGTCGATCCGGCGGATGCGGTTGTTGCCGGTATCGGCGATGAAGAGGGCCTGGCCGGCGGCGTCGAAGGCCAGGGACTTGGGGTCCTTCACGGTGGCCGCCAGCGCCGGGCCGTCGTCGCCGGTGGCGTCGGGCGTCCCGTTGCCGGCGATGGTGGTGATGGTGCCCGCGGCGTCGACGCGCCGGATGCGGTGGTTGGCGGAGTCGGCGATGTAGAGGTTGCCGTCGGCGTCCACGGCCACGCCGTGGGGCTGGTTCAAGGCGGCCTGGAGGGCGGGTCCGTCGTCGCCGGAGTAGCCCTCGGTGCCGTTGCCGGCCACGGTGGTGATGATCCCGTCGCCGTCGATCCGCCGGATGCGCTGGTTGAGCGTGTCGGCGATGTAGGCGTTGTCCTCGCGGTCGAAGCTGACGGCGCGCGGGTGGTAGAGCTGCGCCTCGGCGGCGGGGCCGCCGTCGCCCGAGAACCCGTACTGGCGGGAGTCCACCGTGGCGCCGGCCACCGAGCTGATGGTGCCCGGGGCGGCAGGTGGTCCGGTGACGGCCCGGCCGGCGACCGGTGCCAGGGCGATCAGCGCCGTCACGGCGAGGACGGCGGCGGTGCGGGAGTTGGGACGGTGACGCAGCTGCGGCGACATCCTCTCGGTCTCCTTCCGTTCCGGGGGTTCCGAACGCTGGCCGGGGTGCCAGTGGAGAGACCGCCCGAAAGCGGTCGTATTGGTCGATTCGCCGTCGGGCTGCCCGGGCCTGCCCCGCGACGGGGGAAAATCGGCCGAATCGCGCACTTTTCCGGGCAAGGTTTGCGAAGGGGTTCGAATGGGTAGAACTAGTTGCCTTGTGTCGCGATTCTCCTTGTGGGACAAGGGATCCCGTCCCGTCTGATACGGGAGGGCGGACGGCCGGGGCGACGAGGCCCTTTCCCGCGGGCCCGCTCGACTAGCGTCGCCCGGGATGGCCATGGAACCGCCCGTCCGCATCGTGTTCCTCGGTGGGCTCGGGGAGATCGGGCGCAACTGCGCGTGCATCGAGGTCGAGGGACGCATCCTGCTCATCGACTGCGGGCTGATGTTCCCCACCCCCGATATGCCCGGCGTCGACCTCGTGCTGCCGGACTTCACCTATCTGCGGGAGAACGCCGACCGCCTCGAGGGTGTGGTGCTGACCCACGGCCACGAGGACCATGCCGGCGGGCTGTCCTTCCTGCTGGCCGAGGTGGGGCCGGCGCCCATCTACGGCTCCGCCCTGTCGCTCGGCCTGGCCCGGAACCGCATCGACGAAGCCGGGATGCTGGACCGCACCGAGCTGATCGCGGTCGCCGACGGCGAGCGGCGTTCCATAGGACCCTTCGACTGCCAGTTCATCCCGGTCACCCACTCCGTGCCCCACGGCTTCGCCACCGCCATCTTCACCCCGGCGGGCACCATCCTCCATTCCGGGGACTTCAAGCTCGACCAGGCCCCGGTCGACGGCCGGGTCACGGACATCGCCCTGCTCGGAGAGATCGCCCGCGGCGGCGTTCGCCTCCTGCTCTCGGACTCCACCAATGCCGAGGAGCCGGGTCACATCCCGTCGGAGTCGAGCGTCGGCGTGGTCATGCGGGAGCTGTTCCGGGACCACGCCGGGCGCCGGGTGGTCGCCGCCTGCTTCGCGTCCCACATCCACCGGGTGCAGCAGATCGCCGAGGCGGCCATGGAGTCCGGTCGCTCAGTCGCCTTCCTCGGGCGATCCATGATCCAGAACGTGGCGCTGGCCCGTTCCATGGGGCTGCTCCGGCTTCCCGACGACCGCATCGTCGACGTGGAGGAGATCGACCGGTTCGAGCCGGGCGGCATCTGTGTGATCTGCACCGGCTCCCAGGGTGAGCCCATGAGTGCCCTGGCCCTCATGGCCGCCCACGAGAACCACCGCGTGAAGCTGGGGGCCGACGACACCGTCATCATCTCGGCCCATCCGATCCCCGGCAACGAGACGAACGTGTCGCGGGTCATCGGCGGGCTGCACCGCGCCGGGGCCGACGTCGTCCACTCCGGTCTCGCCGCCGTGCACGTGTCCGGCCACGCCGCCCAGGAGGAGCTGAAGTTCCTCCTCAACCTGGTCCAGCCGGAGTACTTCGTGCCGGTCCACGGCGAGTACCGCCACCTTGTCCACCACGCCCGCCTGGCCCGGTCCACCGGGATCGCCGAGGCCAACGTGATCGTGTGCGAGGACGGCGACTCCCTCATCTTCGGGCCCGAGGGCATCGACGTGGAACGCCGTTACGCCCCGGCCGGCTACCTCTATGTCGACGGGGTCGTCGGGGACGTGGGCCGGGGCGTGCTGCGAGACCGCCGGGCACTGGCCAACGAGGGGATCGTCGTCGTCATCGTCACCATCGACTCCCACACCGGCGAGGTGGTGACCGGCCCGGAGATCGTGACCCGGGGTTGGGTGCACGCCCCCGAAGCCGAGTCCCTCCTCGAGGAGGCCAAGGAGGCCGTCCTGCGGTCGCTCACCCAGGCGATCGACGAGAACGCCCTCGATCTCGAAACTCTCAAGCGCCACGCCCGCTCGGGCCTGTCGAAGTTCATCAACGAGCGGACCCGCCGGCGGCCGATCGTGGTTCCGGTGGTGATGGAGGTCTAGGAAGCAGCCAATACGCCTGTTGCTGCTGTTAGTTTTGTTGCATGGCCTCCAGCACCAAACGCCGCCCCGCGAGCCGCCGCCCGACCACGCCGGCCCGCCGTCCCGCCCGCAGCCGGACCAAGACGCCGAAGGGTCCGCCCGTCGCCCGCCGGCTCCTCTCCTCCCTGGGCGCGCTGCTGGCCCGGCACGGAGAGGGCGTTTTCGGGGCGAGCCTCGCCGGCGTGTCGGTCGTCGCCGCGATGGTGCTCTGGCTCCGGGTTCCGTTCACCGGCTTCGCCGGCTACCTCGCCGCCGTCACCTTCGGCCTCGTCAGCTACGCCCTGCCCCTGCTCCTGGGCGGCATCGCCGCCACCGTGCTCGCGGGCCGCCGCCACGACCTGCCCCGGCTCGGGGTGGGCCTCTTCCTCGTGGTCGCTGCCGTCACCGGCCTGCTCCATCTGGCCGCCTACGAAGGGGGGTCGGCGTTCGACTCCTGGCGGAAGGCCGGCGGTTTCGTCGGGGGCATGTCAGCCACGCCGCTGCGGGCCACCGGGGGTGCGTGGGCCGCGGGACTGGTCCTCGGGGCGGCCGGGGTCCTCGGCCTGCTCGTCGTCTTCCATCTGTCCTTCCAGCAGGTCACCTCGGCCCTGAAGCGCGCCGGGGTCGTGGCCGCCCGTGGGGTCCGCGCCGCCTTCCACCGCCTGACGACCCTCTCCGCCGACCGGGCCGAGGTCGCCGAGCCCCCCGTCCCGCAACCGAAGCGGGTACGGCGCCCGAAGGTGACTCCCGAGGGCGACCCGACCGGGGAGGAGGCCATCCCGGCCATCCCCGTCTCGGGCGAGAATCTCGTACTGCAGGCGGCGGCCTACAAGCAGGAGAAGGGCGAGGTCCAGCAACTCGAGCTCGGCCTGCCCGCCGGCGACCAGCGCTGGAAGATGCCCCCCATCTCGCTGCTCAGCCGCAAGGCGGCCAAGCCCATCGATCGGCGCCTGATCGAGAAAGGCGGTGCGGCCCTCGAGGCCACCCTGGGCGAGTTCGGGGTCGACGCCCGCCTCGTGGGCATGACCGTGGGACCGACCGTCACTCGCTACGAGCTGGAGCTGGGGCCGGGCGTCCAGGTCAAGAAGGTGACCAGCCTCTCCCACGACATCGCCTACGCCATGGCCAGCCCGGACGTGCGGATCATCGCCCCCATCCCGGGCCGGAGCGCCATCGGGGTCGAGGTTCCCAACACGCAGCGCCAGCTGGTGAACCTCGGTGACATCC
>JBOGFO010000069.1:0-3730 GCA_050743445.1 Acidimicrobiia bacterium | reverse complement strand
GCCCACACCAACGGCGGCTACGAGGACGCCTACTTCAACGTCGACGACCCCGACGGCCACGACCTCGGGGTGGGGGAGGGCCACGTCGGGTACTCCACCGACTTCATCGCCGAGCGGGCCGTCAACTACCTCGACCACTTCGAAGCCGACGACACCCGGCCGTGGTTCCTCTACCTCGCTCCCCAGGCGCCCCATGGGCCCTTCACCCCCGCCGCCCGCCACGCCGACGCCCCCGTCCCCGACTGGCCGCCGACCCCGGGGGTCACCGACGACTACACCGAGGTCCAGAAGGCCGACAAGGCGCCCTTCCTACGGGACAACCGCTTCCCGGTGGAGAGCGCGGAGCAGGACCGGGTCGGCCAGCTGCGCACCCTCATGGCCGCCGACGAGATGATCGAGTCGGTCTTCCGCCGCCTCGAGGCCCAGGGCGAGCTGGGCAACACCCTGGCCGTGTTCACCTCCGACAACGGCCGCTTCTGGGCCGAGCACGGCCTGCGGTCCAAGAGCCTGCCCTACACCGAGTCGGTCCAGGTCCCGTTCATGGTCCGCTGGCCGGGCCACTTCGGCGCCGGGGTGACCGACCCCCGCCTGGCCGGCCTGGTGGACATCACCCCCACCGCCCTGGCCGCCGCCGGCCTCACCCCCACCTCGCCCGTCGACGGCCGCTCGCTCCTCGACCCCACCGCCCGGTCCGAGATCCTCCTCGAGTACGCCGAGGACCCCGGGTTCTCCTACCCGACCTGGGCCTCGCTGCGAGGCGATGCGTGGCAGTACCTCGAGTACTACGCCGACGACGGCACGACCGTCGACTGGGCCGAGTACTACGACCTGGCCGCCGACCGCTACCAGCTCAACAACCTGCTGGCCGACGAAGACACCGCCAACGACCCCGACGTCGCCGCCCTCTCGGCCCGCCTGACCCAGGCCCGTTCCTGTGCCGGGACGAACTGCCCCTGACCCAGCCCGCTCGTTACGCTGCGGGCATGGCTGAACCTGCAACCCCCTACATCTTCGACAACTCCGACGAGCGCGAGGCCGAGCGCCTGGCCGGGATCCAGGCCGCCTTCGACCCGGGCACCTTCCGGCACCTGGCCGAACTCGGCGTGGGCGAGGGGTGGCGATGCCTCGAGGTGGGGGCCGGCGCCGGGTCGGTGGCGAAGTGGCTCTGCGAGCGGGTGGGGGAGAAGGGCTCGGTCGTCGCCACCGACATCAACACGGTGCTCATCGACGATCTCGACCTCCCCAACCTCGAGGTCCGCCAGCACGACCTCCAGACCGAGGACCTGCCCAAGGGCGAGTTCGACCTGGTCCACACCCGCCTGGTGCTGATCCACCTTCCCGCCCGGGAGGAGATCCTGCGGCGCCTCGCCGATGCGCTCGCTCCCGGGGGTTGGCTGTTGGTGGAGGACATCTCCATCGAAGGGGCCGGCACCTCCACCTGGCGGGGGACGGCCGCCTTCAAGGGGCTCCTGGCGCCGCTCAAGGCCATGTTCAAGGCCCATGGCGCCGACCACGGCTTCGCCCGGCGCCTTCCCGTGCTCGTCAACCGGCTCGGGCTCGCCGACGTGGGCGCCGAAGGCCGCGTGGTCGTGCTCATCGGCGGGACCGACAGCATCGCCTGGGCCCTGCCCACCGTGGACCGGATCCAGGACCGCCTGGTCGGCGACGCCGGCACCTCCAAGGCGCAGGCCGCCTTCGAGCGGGTGCCGGCGCTGCGCCGGGCGGTCGACGCCCAGATCGTCCGCCTGCGCCGCCTCCTCGACGACCCCGAGTTCGCCGCCTTCTGCCCCGCCCTGGTCGCGGCCTGGGGTCGCCGGCCCCCGGCCCCCTAGCGCGTCAGTCCGGAGCTCGGATGGCGACGATCTCGACGTCGAAGTTTCCGCCGGGCGCGGCGTAGTTCACGACGTCGCCGGGGGCGTGACCGAGGAGGGCTTTCCCGAGCGGAGAACCGGGCGAGATGACGTCGTAGCCCCGGTCCTTCTCCTCGATGGAGCCGATCAGGTAGGTATCCGTCTCGTCGTCCCCCGCCATGCGGACCTCGACGACAGTGCCCGCCTCGACCTTGTCGCCGGAGGTTCCCTCCACGACGATCGCCTTCTTCAGCAGCGCCTCGATCTGGCGGATACGGGCCTCGCTCAGGCCCTGGGCGTTCTTGGCCGCGTCGTAGTCGGCGTTCTCCCGGATGTCGCCGTGCTCGCGGGCGCGCTCCAGCCACTCGGAGAGCTCCTGGCGGCGGGTGGTGGTCAGCTCCTTGAGCTCGTCGACGAGACGCTGGTAGGCCTGGGGGAAAGGTGGGTGGCGTCCATAGGATCGCTCAAGTTACCCTGGAGCCGAGATGGACTCCGACCGCACCTTCGTAATCGGCATTACCTAGCGGACGCCGGCGCGCCGGCGTCCGCCCACGACCGTCCACCCCCGGTGGGCGGTTTCTTACGTTGAAGGGAGCGTTTTGACGACAAGGATCGGCGTCATCGCCGGCGACGGCATCGGCCCCGAAGTGGTGGCCGAGGCCCGCAAGGCGATGTCCGCCGCCGGCTTCGAGCACGAGGCGGTCGAGTACGACCTGGGCGGGGAGCGCTACCTGCGCACCGGCGAGGTCCTGCCCGACTCCGTCGCCGCCGAGCTGGCCGGTCTCGACGCCATCCTTCTCGGCGCCGTCGGCAGCCCCGGGGTCCCGCCCGGCGTCCTGGAGCGGGGCCTGCTGCTGCGCCTGCGGTTCGAATTCGACCTCTACGTCAACCTGCGGCCCGTCCGCCTCCTCCCCGGTGCCCCCACGCCGCTGGCCGGCAAGACCTCCGACGACATCGACCTGGTGGTCATCCGGGAGAACACCGAGGGCGCCTACGCCGGCGAGGGCGGCTTCCTGCGCAAAGGCACTCCGGCCGAGGTCGCCACCCAGGGCTCCGTGAACACCCGCCTCGGCGTCGAACGGTGCCTGCGCTACGCCTTCGACCTGGCCCGCACCCGCCCCCGCCGCCATCTCACCTTGTGCCACAAGACGAACGTGATGACCTTCGCCGGCGACCTCTGGTACCGGGCCTTCACCGAGGTGGCGACCGAGTATCCCGACGTGGAGACGGGCTACGTCCACGTGGACGCCGCCTGCCTCTATCTGGTGGAGAGCCCGCAGCGCTTCGACGTGGTCGTCACCGACAACCTCTTCGGCGACATCGTCACCGACCTGGGCGCGGCCATCGCCGGTGGGATGGGCCTGGCCGCCAGCGGCAACCTCAACCCTCCTCGGGACCGGCCGAGCATCTTCGAGCCCGTCCACGGCTCCGCCCCCGACATCGCGGGGACGGGGCGGGCCAACCCGCTCGCCGCCATCCTGTCCGCCGGGATGTTGGCCTCGTTTCTGGGCGAGTCGGACGTAGCGTCTCGGATCGAGCGGGCAGTAGGCGCGGTCCTATCCAAGCTCGGCGGCACCACCGCCGACACCATGCGACACTCCACGGCGGAAGTCGGCGATCTGGTCGTCGAGCACATCACTCAGGAGGGCTAGCAGGATGCCCATCCAGAAGGTGGACAAGATCTGGATGGACGGGAACCTCGTCGACTGGGACGACGCCACCATCCACGTCCTCACCCACACGCTCCACTACGGCTCGGGGGTGTTCGAGGGGATCCGGGCCTACTCCACCGCGCAGGGCCCGGCCGTGTTCCGGCTCACCGACCACATGCGGCGGCTCCTGCAATCCGCGCACCTCTTCATGATGGACCTCCCCTTCAC
>JBOGFO010000068.1:0-3326 GCA_050743445.1 Acidimicrobiia bacterium | reverse complement strand
GGCGGGCGTTGCACCGCGACGGTTGGTACTACAGCGGTGACCTCGTCACCCGGGACGAGGACGGGTACCTGTGGTACGTCTCCCGGGCCGACGACGTGATCCTCACCCGCGCCTATCGGGTGTCGCCCGGGGAGGTGGAGGCGGCCACCATGGACCACCCGACGGTGCTGGAGTCGGCCGCCATCGGCGTGCCCGACGAGATGATCGGGCAGCGGGTGAAGGTGTTCGTGGCACTGAAGCCCGGCCACGAGCCCTCCGACGCCCTGGCCGCGGAGATCATCGAAACGGTGCGAGCCCGCATCGCCGCCTACAAGGTGCCCAAGGAGCTCGAGTTCGTACCCGGCCTCCCCAAGACGGCCAACGGCAAGATCCGGCGCCGCCTGCTGCGGGAGCCCGCAACCACCACCCCTGATCGGCCGGGGTGAGGATCGATGAGGGGGAGTCTGCCTATCGGAGCAGGTCGGAGGGTCGCAGCGTTACCCGGCCGACGCTGAAGTCGAACTCGACCTCGTCGTCACCGATGGCGTGGGCCACCTCTTCGTAGATGCCGTCGCGCAGCACGTAGGCTCGCACGCTGGGCTCGAGTGGGTCGGCGATCCAGTAGCGGGGAAGGCCGGCGGCGCCGTAGCGATACAGCTTGAGGACCAGATCGTCGGCCCGGTTGGTGGACAACACCTCCACGATCACCTGCGGGATACCCGTGAAGCGGACCGCGTCGTCGTCCCGTTCGCAGACCATGACGTCGGGTGCCCACTCGTCGGCTTCCGGCTTCCAGGCCCATTCGTTGACCGCTGTGTAGTCGGGAGGGCAGGCAGCATCCAGCACGTTGGTGAGGTTGCGTACCATCACCTGGTGCCGGAAGGTGGGCCGGGGATTCACGACGAGGCAGCCCGAGACATACTCCTGGCGGACGTCAGGATCGAGCCGCTCGTACTCCTCCCACGACATGGGCACGACCAGCGGGCGGTCCAGAGGGGCGTGCTCGCCGATGGACACAATTCCAGCCTAACGTGCCACGGGGTGGCCGACCGCCGAGGTGCCCGCTATGGCGCTATCCCTCCCAGGGGAGGTCGGAGGGGTCGTAGTCGAGGCGCTCGATGGGGGAGATGGCCGCCCGGACGACGATGTCGCCGCGCACCTTCGCCTGGCACGTGAGCCGAACGCTGTCGGGAGCGCCGATCCACCGGAGCATGCGGCGCTCAGCCCGCCCGGGGCGGCTGAGAGCGTCGAGTCCGTCGAGGACCTGGGCCGCGCAGGTGACGCACAGGGCGTGGTTGCCGCACAGGTTGGGGACGGACACGCCGGCGGCTCGGATGGCGCGCATGAGGGTCGCGCCGGCTTCGACGGTGACCCGTTCACCGCCGGGAACGCAGGTGACGGTGCAGGCCCGCCCGCTCACGCCTGGCCCTTCCCGTCGCCGGTAGACGCCGGGCGCGGTCGGAGCGTCACCGACGCCTCGGCCGGTCGGGCCGGGGTGCCCGGCGGGACGGGGAACCGGTAGCCGAGGGCCTCGGTCGGATACATCGGGTAGCGCCCGTAGACGAGGTCGTCCACGAGCAGCAGCACCCGGCGGCCCAGGGCGGACCGGCGGGCGGCGGCCAGCGCCACCCGGTGCCACCACTTCCACGGCTTGTTGTAGGGGCAGCTCTTCAGGCAGTTGGCGCAGGCGCTGAAGAACTGGGGGTTGGAGTTCCAGAAGCTGAGGCAGCGGTCGCCCCGCAGCTGCCACTTGCGGATCCCGCGGGCCACGGTGGGCGCTCCTTTGGGGATGGCCTGGGAGGGGCAGTTGTCGGCGCACTTCCCACAGACCTGGCAGAACTCCTTCACGCCCAGGCGGACGGGCGCATCCACGGCCAGGGGCAGGTCGGTGGTCACCGTCCCCAGCCGCATCCCGGGGCCGTAGCGGGCGGAGATCACCGTGTCGTTGCGGCCCAGCTCGCCCAGCCCGGCCTGCACGGCCAGGGGCTGGTGGAGCACCGCCTCGTTGACCAGGTGGTGGGCCCGGGCCGGATAGCCCATCTCCCGGATGTAGCCGGCCAGCATGCAGGTGACCAGGGCCAGTTCGGCGTAGCGGAGGGCGGTCTCGTCGTTCTCGATGTAGCTCGGGCTGGCATTGAGCTTGCGGCGGTCCATGCCCTTGGCCACCGAGATGGCGTAGCGGTGGTTGAGCTCCACCGGCTCGCCCAGGCGGCCCTTGGCGGAGTCGAACATGTTGCCGTAGTGGGTGTAGACGAACTCGGGTCGCATCTCGCTGACGCCCACCAGGTCGGCGCCCAGGAACCGGGCCACCTCCTTCATGAGGCGGGCGTTGGCCTCGGGGTCGGGGGCCTCGGTGCAGACGGGGTTCACGGGCCCGTCGACGGCGTCGCAGAGATGCCACAGCACCGAGTTCTCCCGGCGCTGGCGGGGATAGACGATCCGCCACAGCGCGTCGGGGATGGGATCGCGCATGCGCTTCTTCATGACCGGGCCGAGGAGCCCCTTGATGGCCCGGGAGAAGACGACGTCCCGCTCGTCGAGACGCTCCACCGGGCCGACGATGTCGAACGGTTCGTAAGCCTCGGCTCGGCCCCGACGTCTCGTCATCGGCCTCAAACGCCGACGTCCCTCCACAATATTCTGACAGTATACGAACGGCTGCCCTCGGTCGAGGGCCGGCGCGGGAGGCCCCATGCGCGACCCCCTGGTGGCGGCGAGGAACCTCCGTTCCTTCTTCGAACCGAGATCGGTGGCGGTGGTGGGCGCCTCCCCCGACCCGGCCCGTGGCGGCCACCGGATCGTCCGCAACCTGTTGGAGCACTTCGGGGGCCACGTGTACGCGGTGAACCCCCATGCCACCGAGGTCCTCGGGTTGCCCACCTACCCCACCGTGGGCGCCATCCCCGGCGAGGTCGACCTGGCCGTGGTCTTTATCCCCGCCGTCGCCGTCCCGGCGGTGGTCTCCGACTGCGTGGCCAAGGGCGTGCGGGCGGTGTGCATCGAGTCCGGCGGATTCGCCGATGCCGGCCCCGACGGCGAGCGGCTCCAGCGGGAACTGGAGGCTCTGGCCCGCTCGGGGAACACCCGGGTGTGGGGGCCGAACTGCGCCGGCTACGTCTGCACCCGCCCCCCCTGTCCACCTCGTTCGTGGTCACCCCCGGGGTGAAGCCGGGCAACGTGGCCCTGGTGGCCCAGAGCGGCATGATGGCCGCCGCCCTGCTCGTGCAGCTGCTCAGCCAGGACGTGCTGTCGGTGAGCAAGGCCTGCTCGATCGGCAACAAATACGACGTCGACGAGTCCGACCTCATCGAGTACCTGGCCGACGACCCCGACACCGAGGTGATCGC
>JBOGFO010000067.1:0-20254 GCA_050743445.1 Acidimicrobiia bacterium | reverse complement strand
GGTGAGTACTGATCTCGTGGGTGTCGCCGAGGTCGCCGAGATGCTCGGCGTCTCCCGACAGCGCGTGCATCAGCTCGTCCAAGACGAGCCGGACTTCCCCGAGCCCGAGGCGGTTCTCGCCGCGGGGCGCATCTGGCTCAGGTCAGCCATCGAAGAATGGAGCTCACACCATCCCCGTATTGGCCGCCGAGCAAGACTGACCGGAGGCCGTCCGGCCCGAGGAGGCGAATGAACGCCCACGCCGAGAAGGTCAACTTCGTCTGGTCGGTCAAGGAGGTCCTGCGAGACCATTACAAGCGGCACCAGTACGGCGAGGTGATCCTGCCCTTCTGCGTGCTCCGGCGCCTCGACTGCGTGCTGGAGCCGACCAAGGTGAAGGTGGTGGCCAAGGCGGCGTCGATCACCGGCGACCTGGACTCCCAGGCCGACCTGCTCGCGCATGCCGCCGGGCAGGCCTTCTACAACACATCGAAGTTCACCTTCGCCACCCTGCTCGGGGATCAACACCACATCACCGAGAACGTGCAGGATTTCATCAACGGCTTCAGTCCCAACACGCGCGACGCCCTGGAGAAGTTCGGGCTCACCCGTCATGTCGAGAAGATGGGCGCAGCTGGGATTCTCTACATGGTCGTCCAGCGCTTCGCGGCGATCGACCTGCACCCCGACAAGGTCTCCAATCTGGAGATGGGTTACGTCTACGAAGAGCTGATCCGGGTCACTGCCGACCTGTCGAACGAGGAAGCCGGGGAGCACTTCACTCCCCGGGAGGTGATCCACCTCATGGTGAACCTGCTCTTCGCTGACGAGGACCGACTGCTCACCCCGGGCGGATCTCCACGGTGTACGACCCGGCCTGCGGCACCGGCGGCATGCTGTCTGTCGCCGAGGAGCACCTGCGAGGCATTAACGACAAGGCCCGGCTGCACCTCTACGGCCAGGAGATCCAGCCCGAGTCGTACGCGGTGTGCCGGTCCGACATGCTCCTGAAGGGCCAGGACGCCTCCAAGATCGTCTTCGGCGACTCCTTCACCCAGGACGGCTTCCCGGGTATGAAGTTCGATTACATGCTTGCCAACCCGCCGTACGGGAAGGACTGGAAGACGATTGAGGCTGCGGTGAAGGCGGAGCACCAGGGCCTCGGCATGGCGGGGCGTTTCGGCGCAGGTCTGCCCTCGACCACGGACGGGCAGATTCTCTTCCTCCAGCAGATGATCTCGAAGATGCGCCCCGCTGCGGAGGGCGGCGGCCGTATCGCCGTTGTGTTCAACGGCTCGCCGCTGTTCTCCGGGGACGCCGGGTCAGGCATGAGCGAGATCCGGCGTTGGATCATCGAGAACGACTGGCTCGAAGCGATCGTCGGCCTGCCCGACCAACTTTTCTACAACACGGGCATCTACACCTATGTCTGGGTCGTCACCAACCGCAAACGCCCCGAGCGCGCCGGCCACGTGCAGCTCATCGACGCCCGTACGCTCTTCGCCAAGATGCGCAAGAGCCTGGGCAACAAGCGCAACGAACTCTCTGCCGCGCACATCGCCGAGATCACGAGCATCTACGAGTCGTGCGCCGAGGGCGAACGCTCCAAGGTGCTTCCGAACGAGGCGCTCGGCTACCGGAAGATCACGGTCGAGCGTCCGCTGCGGGTGCGGTATGACGTGACGGCGGAAGCCGTCGAAATGCTCGCCTCCGCCAGTCCAGTTGCCAAACTCCCCGACGGAGAAGCCGGGGAGCTCCTCGATGCGCTCGAGACCCTAGTGGGGCGATACTTCGCGGCGATGGCCGACCTCGAAGCTGCCTTGAAACCCGTGTGGTCCAAGCTAGCGAAGGTTCCCGCGCCGGTGAAAAAAGCCGTTGTGGCCGCGATGATGGTCCGCGACCCGCGCGCCGAACCGGTTCCAGTCAAGAGGGGCTATGAGCCCGACATCGAGCTACGCGACAACGAGAACGTACCCCTCGGCGAGAACATCGAGGAGTACATGGCCCGAGAGGTTTTCCCGTTCGCTCCCGATGCCTGGGTCGACCACGCCAAGACCAAGATCGGCTACGAGATCCCCTTCACTCGTCAGTTCTACAAATACGTCCCGCCCCGCCCCCTCAAAGAGATCGATGCTGAGATCAAGGCGAGCCAGCAGCGGATCTTGAAGCTCCTGGCAGAGGTGACGGAGTGACGACGGCGGTCGGCCCGACGTCCTTCAATCATATGCCGCTAAAACGTCTCTTCGGGCTCGTCAATGGTGGAACTCCACCTGCCGACGAGATGTACTGGGGCGGCGGAGTGATTTGGGTCACACCTGCGGATTTAGCTTCGATGGATGGCTGCTCCATCTCCGTTTCCGGTCGCACCCTCACAACCGAGGGCTTGACGGCGGGTTCTCGCCATGTGCCGAAAGGCTCGATCGTAATCTCGACTCGGGCTCCGATTGGCTATGTCGTCTTGGCCGCCGAGGATCTGAGCACCAATCAGGGTTGCCGGGCGCTCGTACCTCGCTCTGGAGTGAGTTCGCGTTTCTTCCAGTACGTGCTGCTTGTCGCCCGTCCGAGTCTCCAAGCCTTCGGGAACGGGACGACCTTCATGGAAATCTCCGGCAGTGCCCTAGGTTCTCTCGTCGTACCGGTTCCGCCCTTACAGGAACAGCGGCGAGTCGTCGCCTTCCTCGACGCGGAGACGGCCAGGATTGACGAACTGATAGAGGAGCAGCGACGGCTGGTAGGTCTCATCGAGGAGCACAGATTTGTCGCGGCTAGCGCTGTTCTCGGGTCGCACGTGGGAGGGGAGGCTGGGAATCTTACGACCGCCTTGAGTGGTGTGCCGAACTCTTGGAAGGTGACGCCTCTCCGATTTATCGCGGATATTCAGAGCGGTATCACCTTGGGAAAGAGGTATCAAGGTGAACTGGAAGAGCGCCCGTATCTCCGGGTCGCGAACGTGCTTGACGGCACGGTGGATCTCAACGAGGTCACGACCATCGAAGTGCCGCAAGATGTGGCACAGCGGCACGAACTCAGGTTTGGCGATGTCCTGATGACTGAAGGCGGCGACAACGACAAGCTGGGGCGAGGCACTGTCTGGGAAGAGCAGGTTCCCAGTTGTCTGCACCAGAATCATGTATTCGCCGTGCGACCGCGATCCGAAGTTCTCATGCCTCGGTTTCTGGCGGCAGTGATGGGGTCGGCCTGGGGGCGCGCTTACTTCACTGCGACCGCGCATCAGACAACCAACCTCGCATCCACGAATCGCTCGAAGCTCGGGCGCTTCCTGATTCCTTTGCCGTCTGTCGAGGAACAAGATCGTCTTCTGGCCGAACTCAACTACTTGTTCGATCGGTTGGACGACATGGCGAATGCCGCTCGCGACCAGGTCGCGCTGCTCCGTGAGCACCGCCAAGCGCTCATCACGATGGCGGTGACCGGCGGGCTCGAAGCAGTCGGAAGGACCGCGTGATGCCCGCTCATGTCAAGGAGCACCAGTTCGAGTCGGACATCTTCGAGTGGCTCGTCGAGCACGGTGGCTATACGGCTGGGGTGCAACAGAACTACGACCTGCACGCCGGTCTCGACTCGGCGGATCTGTTGGCCTTCATCGGGGGGACGCAGGGCGACAAGTGGGAGACGCTCGTTGCCCGATATGGCGGCGACCGGGACGCGGCCCAGACCAAGTTTCGGTCGCGTCTCGTCGCCGCGCTCGACACGCGCGGCACGGTTGATCTGCTCCGCAACGGGATCGACGACCAGGGTGTGATGTTCAAGCTGGCCTATTTCAAGCCGGCGTCGGGCATGAACCCGACGCTCGCTGCGCTCTACGCGAAGAACCGGCTCACGGTGACCCGCCAGCTCCGTTATTCGCCCAACCACGCCAACACGCTCGACCTCGCCCTGTTCGTGAACGGGTTGTCGGTGGCCACGGCCGAGCTAAAGAACACCTACAACGGCCAGACGGTGGACCAGGCCATCACCCAGTACAAAGATGACCGGGATCCAAAAGACCTTCTCCTCGGGCGGCGGGCGCTGGTGCACTTCGCCGTCGACCCCCATCTCGCCTACATGACCACCGCGCTCGCCGGGAACGCGACAGAGTTCCTCCCGTTCAACCGCGGGAGCGAACCGGGGCGGCTCTCCTGCGGCAAGGGGAACCCGCCGAACCCCGACGGCTACGCCACCGCCTACCTGTGGGAACAGGTGTGGTGCTACGACGCCTGGCTCGACATCCTGGGGCGCTTCATCCAGGTGGTCGACTCGCCGGGCCCGGGAGGGAAGGGTGCGCCGCGGCGGGTCATCTTCCCCCGCTACCACCAATGGGATGGCGTGACGCGGCTCGCCGCCGATGCGCTGGCGAAGGGGCCCGGGCAGTCCTACCTCGTCCAACACTCGGCGGGATCGGGGAAGTCGAACTCGATCGCCTGGCTCGCCCACCGGCTCTCGCTCGTCCACGACGCCGCCGACAAAAAGCTGTTCGACAAGGTGATCGTCGTCACCGACCGCCGGGTCCTCGACGAGCAGCTGCGATCCAACGTGCGCCAGTTCGAAGACGTCGCCGGCACGCTGGTGTCCGTCGAGGGCAAGGCCGGGTCAAAGTCATCCGAGCTGGCCGAGGCCCTGACCGGCACCGCCCAGATCGTGACGGTCACTCTGGAGACGTTCCCGCACGTGATCACCAAGATCGCCGACGCGGAACTGGCGTCGAGGAACTACGCCGTGATCGTCGACGAAGCACATTCGTCCCAGACCGGCGACGCCGCCGCGGCACTGAAGCAGACGCTGGGCGCGGGCGCCGCCAGCGCCGGAGACGACGACGACACGGGAGCCCTCGACGCGGAGACAGTCCTCGCCGCGATCGTGGCCACCCGGGGGCGGCAGCAGAACCTGAGCTTCTTCGCCTTTACGGCAACTCCCAAAGACCGCACGGTCGAGCTGTTCGGCACCCCGGGCCCGGACGGCGTCAAGTTGCCCTTCCACCTCTACACGATGCACCAAGCCATCGAGGAGAGATTCATCCTCGACGTGCTCAGGAACTACACGACCTATGACCTGTACTACCGACTGGCCGCCACCAGTGAGGAGATCTCCGACCAGGAGGTCGACGTCCGCCAGGCGTCCGCCGAAATCCGCAGGTTCGTGGCCAAGAACCCGAGCCTGATCAAGCAGAAAGCCGCCATCGTCGTCGAGCATTTCCGCGCCCACACCGCCAAGGCGCTCGGCGGGCGGGCCAAGGCGATGGTGGTCACCGACTCGCGCCCGGCGGCCGTCAGATACAAGCGGGCGATCGACGCACATATCGCCGAGCACCACATCGCCGACGTGAAGGCGCTCGTCGCGTTCTCTGGAACGGTGACCGACGACCTGGGCGACGACGTCACCGAGTCGAGCGAGAACGGCTTCCCGGAGTCGCAGACGGCCAAGCGTTTCAAGGGGGGAGCGCCATTCAGCTCCGGCGACTACCAGGTGCTGATCGTGGCCGAGAAGTACCAGACCGGCTTCGACGAGCCCTATCTCCACACGATGTTCGTCGACAAGCCCTTGAAAGGCCTCAACGCGGTCCAGACGCTGTCCCGCTTGAACAGACGGGCCCCCGGGAAGGACGCAACCTTCGTGCTCGATTTCCGCAATCGGGCCGAAGACGTGGCCGCCGCCTTCCAGCGCTACTACGAAGCCGTCGTCATCGAGGCCACCAACCCCAACGTCCTCTACGATCTCCGCAGCCGGATCATGGGTTCCGGGATCCTCGATCCCGAGGAGATCAACGCCGCCGGTGAGGCCTTCTTCGGTCTCGACCCCGACAAACGAAGCCTCAAGGCGATATACGCCAACGTCGACCCCGCCGTGCTCCGGTTCGGAGCGCTCGACGAAGCCGCGCAGGGGGACCTGCGAGACGCCCTTGACCAGTTCGTCCGGGCCTACGCCTTCCTCAGCCAGGTCATGCCATTTACCGACACCGATCTCGAGCTTCTCTACGTCTACGCCAAGGCGCTCGCCGCGTGCCTCCCGACACGGGCCGCCGGAGGGCTCGATCTCGGCAGCGATCTCGTTCTCACCCACTTGCGATTGGGCGAATCGGGCACGACCAGCCTCGAACTCGCGGCCAACGAAGTGGAGGCAACCAAGGTCTTCACCGGCGAAGGCCAGGGCAAGGGAGAGGGCGAAACCCTCTTCGACAACCTCAGTGCCGTCATCGAGGCCATCAACGAGCGCTTCGGGGCCGATCTCGACGACCGGGACCGGCTTGAGGTTGAGAAGATCAAGAAAACGCTCCTTGACCGGGAAGACCTGCGAACGTTCGCCCAGGCCAACACGGAGGAGCACTACGCCCTCGAATTCGGTCCTGTGTTCAAAGGGGCGGTACTTGACCAAGAGGAGCGCAACCGCCGGCTCTACGAATTGCTCCTTGACCGCCCGGAACTGGCTCGGATGATCGAGTCTGAGCTCATGCGAGAGACCTATCGTGAGCTGCGCGAGGACGACCGCGATGCTCCCGCGTCTTGACATGGCGCCCGTTCGCCGGTCTCGGACCGGGCCGGAAATGGCAGATATGAACTCAGTATGCGCGCACAAGGCGGCCGTGATTCTCGGGTGGGACAGGCGACACTCCGGGAACGATGATGTCTGATCTTGCCGAGCAATTGGGAACAGCCGAGCGCGATGACGTCGAGTGGAAGAGGGATGCCGAGGATCGGGATCTCCTGCGCAAGGCGGTCTGTGCCCTGGCCAATGACCTGCCCCGCCGCGGGCTCGGTCACCTCCTGGTCGGTGTCGACAAGAATGGCGGGCCGACTGGATTGCCCATCGATGAGCAGTTGATTCTGCGGATCGTTGAATTCCGTGACGACGGCAGAATCCTGCCCCGACCGGTCATCACGGTCGAGAAGGCAGTCTACGCCGGCGTCGACGTCCTCCATGTGACGGTCGAGCCATCATTCCTTCCGCCTGTCCGGTTTGACAACGTTGTGTGGGTGCGCGTCGGAGCTTCGACACGGAAAGCGCACGCCGCTGAAGAGCGAGTGCTGAGCGAGAAACGTCGAGCGGGCAACCTGCCCTTCGACCAGCAGCCGATTCCGGGCGCGTCGCTCGAGGATCTTGACCTCGAGCTGTTCCGATCGACCTACCTGCCGGCGGCGGTTGATGCGGAAGTCTTGGCGTCGAATGAGCGACCGCTGTCCGCGCAACTCGCCTCCCTGCGACTCCTCGACCCACCAAGCGAAAAGGCGACGGTTCTCGGGCTGCTGATCGTCGGCCTCGACCCTACGGCCTGGGTGCCCGGAGCGTATGTCCAGTTCGTCCGTTACGACGGCAAAGAACCTTCCGACAACGTCGTCGATCATGAGGAACTGCGCGCCAATTTGATCGGTCAGCTGGATGTCCTAGGTCGGCTTCTGACTGTGAACATCCGCACGGCCATCGAACCGGCGGGCGGGCTACGGCAGGAGGATCACCCCGATTACCCCCTGCCGGCGCTTCGTGAGCTCGTTCTCAACGCGATCATCCACCGGACCTACGACGGGTCAAACGCGCCGGTGCGCATCCTCTGGTTCGACGATCGCGTGGAGATCACGAGCCCGGGTGGCCCCTTTGGCGTGGTGAACCGTGACAACTTCGACTCCCGGAACGATTACCGGAACCCGGCGCTGGCCGCGGCCATGAAACAACTCGGGTTCGTCAATCGCTTTGGCCGTGGCATCACCCTGGTGCGAAACGCGCTCGAACAGAACGGGAATCCCCCTGCGGAGTTTGGCATCGAGGACAACTACTGGGGTGTGACAGTCGGGAGCGCACGATGACGACGACCATCGCCTTGTTCAACAACAAGGGTGGGGTGGGTAAGACCACCCTCGCTTACCATCTTGCCCACATGGTCGCCCGCCTTGGCTGGCGGGTCCTCGCCGCCGACCTTGACCCCCAGGCGAACCTGACGTCGGCGTTCTTCGATGAACACGAACTCGAGCTCTTCTGGGACCCCGAGACGGGCGACACGGTCTATACCGGCGTGGCCCCGCTGGCACGTCAGACGGGCGATGTCCGGATCCCGACCCCGCGGGAGGCTGCCGACCGGCTATGGGTCTTGCCTGGAGATTTGGCGCTCAGCGGTTTCGAGGACCGCCTGTCGGATTCCTGGCCTCGTAGCTTCGTCGGCGACGAAGGGGCCGTACGGGTGACGACGGCGTTTCATCGCATCCTGCGCGGTTGTTCCGCTCTGATCGACGCGGACGTCGTGTTCATCGACGTCGGGCCGAACCTTGGCGCCATCAACCGGGCGGCCCTCTTGGCGTCCGATGCGCTCGTGCTGCCGTTGGCCGCCGACCTTTTTTCACTCCAGGGCTTGCGGAACCTTGGCCCGGCACTCCGTGATTGGCGGAAGAGTTGGCAGAACCTGGTTCTCCCGAGCGCCCCATCGAGCGTCGACACGCCGCCTGGGACGATGAAACCCCTCGGATACGTGGTGCTCCAGCACGCCGTTCGGTTGGACCGGCCGGTGAAAGCCTACGACCGCTGGCTCCGGCGTATCCCCGGTGAGTTCCGCCGATCGGTGCTCGGAGAACCAGACGATCTCGCACCCGGTCACGACGATCGTTTCCGCCTGGCGAGCATCCGCAACTACCGGAGCCTTATGCCACTGGGGCAGGACGCTCGTAAGCCGATGTTCGACCTCCGCGCCGGCGATGGGGCCCTCGGAAGCACGGGTCGGCTCGTACAGACGTGTTACCGCGAGTTCGAAGATCTTGCGAGGCGGGTCGTTGAGGCGGCCGACATCGCCGGTCCAGCAGCGGCGTGACGCTCGATCCCTGTCAAACCGATGTCAAACGAACCGCGCCGGAAGGAGCAACAGGACGACAGACGAGAGGGGCGCTCTGAGGGCCCTGACCAGCACCGACGCGGACTAGGCGGATGCCGGCTGACACCGCCATCAAACTCATAACCCGAAGGTCGAGGGGTTCAAATCCCTCCCCCGCCACCAAGTAAAAGAGCAGGTGAGGCCCCGGATTCAGTTCCGGGGCCTTCTGCTGCCCGGGCCGATCTTCTAACGGATCTTCTAACGGACGAGGCGGCGCGAGGCGGCGCGAGGCGGCACTCGACAGCACGGAACCGTGCGCGACCGGCCGGTCGAAGCGGTCAGGCGACGGAGCGCCCGAGCTTGGCGTCGACTTCGCCGAGGGCCTCGCCGAGTACGGCCCGGGCTGCGTGCAGCGGGGTCGGATAGCCGCTGACGTCCTCCAGGAGAGCGGAGATGGTCAGCCCGCGTTGGTCGTCGGCGAGCGCGAGAACGGTCGGCTTCCCGGACACGACCGTGTCGATCGCGGCGTCGAGCTCGCCGGGGCCGAGGGCCTGCAACGTCTCGAGTTCCTCCGGGGTGATGCGGGTGTAGGCCCAGACTTGAGTGGAGTCGACGTGGCCCTCGATGCAGCGGAACAGATGGAGGGTGTCGCCCTGGCGGATGACGCCGATGAGCGGCAGGTCGTAGTGGTGGAGGGTTTCCACCACCTCGGCGTCCTCGGAGGGCAGCCACGGGTGCCGCCCCTGTTCGATGGCGATGCGCTCGGCCATCATTCCTCCTCGTCGAGTGGTCGGAAGCAGGCGTCGAACCGCTCGGCGACCTCATCGTCCCCTGCCCTTCATAGCCGACAAGGACGTGGTCCGGGATCGCCCGGGTCGGCGCCGCCCGGACCACGAACCCGGCATCTTCCAGGTCCCCCACCGTTGTATGGCGCACAGTGTCGACATCCGGTTGCGGGAATCCGCGCCTGACAACGAGGCGGTGGGCCTCGGCGACGTCGAGCCGTCCGGCGATCAGTGACACGCCCTCCTCGACACCAGCACGGGGCTGCACCCGGAAGCCGGAGGCGTCCCGCCGGCCGTACTGGGTGAGGATCGTTTCGCGCTCGAAGGCGCCGCCTGGCCGGTCGGGCACTGGTTCAGGGCGCCGGGGTCACGGCCGGCTCGTCGACGCCGAAGATCAGTTCCGAGAACAGGCTGGCTGCCTCCTCCTGCATGCCGGGGATGACGTGCTGGTACACGGTCAGCGTAAAGGCCGGGTTGGCATGGCCGAGGCGTTCGCTCACGACCTTGACGGGGACGCCGGAGCGGAGGAGCAGGCTCGCGTGCGTATGGCGAAAGTCATGAAGCGTGATCACGGGCAGGCCCAGCCGGGCGACCGCCCGGTCGAAGGCCTGGCTGAAGGCCTGCGGGTGGATCGGAATCCCGTCCGGTTGGGCGAAGACCAGATCGTTGTCGACGAATGCGGGCCCGAGGAGCAGGCGCTCGGCGAGCACCGCCTTCCGCCAGGCCTGCAACACGCCGACGGTGCGGGCGTCGAGGTTGATCGTTCGGCGTCCCGTACCGGTCTTCACGTCTGAGACCTTGAGGCAGTAGGCGACCGAGATGATCGCCTGATTGACCGACACGCGGGAGCCGTCGAGGTCGAGGTCGGCCCAACGCAGCCCGAGCACCTCACCGCGGCGCATCCCCGTATGCGCCGCCAAGAAGAACGCGGCGTAGAGACCGTCACGGCAACACCGGCCAGGAATTCGCGGAGCTCGCTGGCCGTCCATACCCGCATCTCCCGCTTCTTCGACGACGAGAGCTTCGGCGGGTCGGCCAGGGCAGCCACGTTGCGCAGGACGGTCCCCTTCCGGTGCGCATCGGCAAGGGCCTTGTGGAGGATCCCGTGGATGTAGCGGACCGTCTTGTGGCTCAAACCTCCACGGCCGTCTCGACGGCCACCGGTCAACAGCTCACCGTAGAAACGGTCGAGGTCCTCCGGAGCGAGCTGATGCAGGCCGATCCGGCCGAGTTTCGGGAGCACATGTAGGCGGACGTTGCGTTCGTAGGAGTCGAGGGTGCTCGGCCGGAGTTGGCCCCGCTGGGCGGGGAGCCACTTGTCGGTAAGGTATGCGCCGAGCGTGATCTTCTCTGGGCTCCGGTAGTCACCATCGTGACGGCGCTTGACGAGTTCCGTGACGAGCTTGTCGGCGTCGCTTTTGCGAGTGCCCGCCGCGTACCAGCGGTGCCGTTCCTTGCCAGTCGCCGGGTCGACGCCCTCGTAGATCACGGCGTAGTACCGGTTGCCCTTCTTGGCCGTGTGGCCCCGCATGCCGCATCATCCCTTCTTTCGTGACGGCGCCGGGCGCGAGGTTCGTCCCGTCCGTTTCGTGTCGTCTGGTGTCGTCTCGTCCAGGGCGCCGGCGAGCTGGGCGAGCCGTTCGAGAACCTCTTTGGCGGTTTCGAGGTCGCCGAAGGTGTTGCGGAGTAGGGCTCGGGCCCTCATGTCGATGAGGGGGTCGACCCGGTTGGGGAGGTCGCGCGGGGTGACGTGTGGCTTCTCGCGCTTGGTCTGGGGCGGGGCGGCGGTGGCGGAGGCGTAGGCGAGGAGCGCGTCGCGCCATTCGCCGATGTTCTCAGGCCGGCCGAGGATGGCGTCGAGGAGGACGATGGGGTCGAGCCCGGGCATGGGGGCGTCCGGGGCGTGCAGGGCGGCGTCGAAGTCGGGTGACGGCGGGGTGAAGAAGTAGCCGATGGGCAGGTCGAAGCCCCGGGAGAGGGCGAGAAGGTCATCGGCCGAGAACTGCTTGATGCGGTCCACGCTCCAGGCGGAGCGCTCCAGGGCGGAGAAGCTGGCGCCGGAGAGCTTGGCGCCGAGGTAGGGGGCGAGGGCTTCGGCGGCCTGTTCCTGGGTCCACCCTCGGAGCGACCGGGCCTTGGCGACGTTGTAGGCCACGATCTGGTTGGGGGTCATGGTCCGGCGCAGTCCGAGCCTGCGGGCGACCTTTTTCACGCTCATGCCCACAGTCTAGATCAACGACAGCGACGATTCATCCACTAATCGGTTGACAGCGTGGTTCTGTCGTTTTGTTGGAGACTGAACGAGGAGACAGACTGACGGCTCCCGGTCTCCCGGACCTGTTGACCGTCGAGGAAGCGGCCGTGCTCCTGCGCATAAGCCGGACCAAGGCCTATGCCCTGACGCGCCAGTGGCGGGCAACGGGAGGCAGCAGCGGCCTGCCCGTCGTCGACTTCGGCGACGCCCTCCGAGTCCCCCGCCGGGCACTCGAGCGGATGCTCGGGGTCGAGTTGACCGGCCCGCTTCCAGTTCGCGCTCCCTGTGATGGCCCGGTTCCGGCAGGATCGTGCCGGTCCGGGAGGGCGGTGGGCGACCGAACGACCTCGAAGGTCCCGGTCGAAACCCGGTCGGCGCCGGCGGCGCCGAATGTGACACTCATGCGGCGACAGGTGCGACGGCCCAGCTCGGACCAGGCGGTCTTGTTCGAATCGCCGGCGAGCCAAACTGGCCCGCACGGCCGCGCAGCTCCAGCGGAGCCACCGACGCCTCGCCGAAGCGGAACGGGCCGTCGCCCACATCCCCGACGTCGAGGCCGCCATCGAACGGCGCAGCGACTGGCTCCTCAGCCACCCCGCCGAGCTTGCCTGGGAAGCCGACCTCGCCGCCCGACTGGCCGGTCGAACCGCCGAACCCGACCTGCCGGCGCCGGATCATAAGCGCACCGCGACCGACCATGACCTCGAAGCCGCTCTCCGCTCCATCGACCTGCGGACCATCGACCTCCCCACCACGCGCCCCGAACCGGCATCGAACGCCGCCTCCGAGAAGCGCTCGGCATCGCCGGACCCGATCCAACCGACATCCCGCTCCCGCCGCTCCCTGGACGCGGCATCGACGGTCCCGACCTGGGGCTGTGATCCCCGGGACGTCGATGAGGCCACAGCCCCCAATTCCCGCCCCCCCCGGGGGAGTGAGCGCCTCTCTGCAGGATCAAGATCGTCAACGTCATGAGCGCCGCGCCAGAGGCCGTGGCCCGCGGCGCCGCGGTGCTCGACTGGCCCGAGGCCGAAGGCCAGCCCTGCCCAGTCCTCCCGGAGGGCACCGATGGGTGGAGCCGCTTTCCCGACTGAGCCCCCAGCTCGGGCCACGACCACCAGTGTTACGACCGGTACGGGATGGAATGGTTGAACGGCTACTACGCTGAGGATGAGGCAAAGCCGGACAGGCCCGGAGTGATCCTCAGCCTCCCCGACCCAGAAACCACCGAACCCGGGCGCGCCGAGGAGTGGTGACGTGGCCGGAGACCTCTACGAGCACCTCGATATCCCGGTTCTGTGACACCTCCGGCATCGCCGCCCGCGCCGCCCGGCCCTCTCCCGGAGGGGACGGTCACCTTCCTCCTCACCGACATCGAGGGTTCGACAGCCGCCTGGGAGGCCGACCGGGCCGCTATGGCCGCCGCCGTCGCCCGCCACTACGAGATCCTGGAGCGGGGGATCGAAGCGCGCCGCGGTACCCGGCCAGTAGAGCAGGGCGAGGGGGACAGCGTCGTGGCCGTCTTCACCCGGGCGTCCGACGCGCTGCAGGCCGCGGTCGACATCCAGCTCGCCTTTGCCGCCGAGGCGTGGCCCAGCGAGGCCGTCCCCGCCGTGCGCATGGCGGCCCACACTGGCGACGCCCGCCTGCGGGACGAGGGCAACTACATGGGCCCGGCGGTGATCCGCACTGCCCGCCTGCGGGCGATCGGGCACGGGGGCCAGATCCTGTGCTCCCGCACCACCGCCGAACTGGCCGCCGACGACCTGCTGCCCGCCGTCACCCTGGCCGACCTGGGCGCCCATCGTCTGCGGGATCTCGGCCGCCCGGAACACGTCTACCAGGTGTGCCATCCCGGCTTGCGCCGCGACTTCCCGGCCCTTCGCTCGCTCGACGCCACCCCCAACAACCTGCCCGTCCACCTCACCACCTTCATCGGACGCGACGCCGAACTGGGTGAGCTCTCCGCCCTGGTCGCCCGGCACCGCCTCGTCACCCTCACCGGTCCCGGCGGATGCGGCAAGACCCGCCTGGCCGCCCGGGTGGCCGCCGAGGTGGCCGCCGTCCACGCCGACGGCGCCTGGTGGGTGGAGCTGGCGGCCCTGGCCGACCCGGCGCTCGTGACCGACACCGTCCTCGGGGTGCTCTCCGTCCCCGACGGGCGCGGGCGCTCCGCCCTCCAGCGCCTGACCGCCCACCTGGCGGCCTGCGACGTCCTCCTCGTCCTCGACAACTGCGAGCATGTGCTCGACGCCTGCGCCACCGTGTCCGAGGCGGTCTTGCGGGCCTGTCCGGGGGTCAGGCTGGTGGCCACCAGCCGGGAGGCCCTGGGTGTGCCCGGCGAGGTGACCTGGCAGGTCCCGCCGCTCACCCTTCCGGCGGCGGAGGCAGGTCCCCTCCCGCTCGACTCGCTCGGCAGTTACGACGCTGTGCGCCTCTTTGTGGACCGCGCGGTCCGGGCACGGCCCAACTTCACCGTGACCAACGAGACGGCCCCGGTGGTCGCCGAGATCTGCACGCGGCTGGACGGCATCCCTCTCGCCATCGAGCTGGCCGCCGCCCGGGTGCGGCTGCTGTCGCCTCAGGAGATCCTGGCCGGCCTCCAGGACCGCTTCCGCCTCTTGACCGGCGGGGCCCGCAGCGCCCTCCCCCGCCAGCAGACCCTGGAGGCGTCGGTGGCCTGGAGCCACGACCAGCTGAGCGACGACGAACGGATCCTCTTCCGGCGCCTGGCCGTCTTCGCCGGCGGGTTCACCCTCGACGCCGCCGAGGCGGTGTGTGCGCCGGGCGGGGAGGGCCCCGACCGCCTCGCCGTGCTCGACCTGCTCGACGGCCTGGTGGCCAAGTCGCTGGCCATGGTGGACGACGGCGCCGGCCCGGAAACCCAGTACCGGATGCTTGAGACGATCCGCCAGTTCGCTGCCCTGGCGCTTTCCCGGGCGGAGGAGACGGCCCCGCTGCGGGACGCGCATCTCCGCTTCTTCCTGGACTCGGCGGCGCGCATGGAGGAACGTCTGATCGGCCCCAACCCGGCGGTGATCCGCGGGGCGGCCGCCGAGCAGGACAACTACCGGGTCGCTCTGGACTGGGCGCTGGCCGGCGCCGACCCTGACGCGGCGCTCAACCTGGCCCGTCCGCTGGCCTTCCTGCTCGGGCACCGGGGCCGCATCCGGGAGGCCCGGCAGTGGTTGGAGCGGGCCTTGGCCCTTCCTGGCGGGCCGCCGGTGGCGCGGGGCGAGGCGATGTGGATGCAGGGCTTCCTGCTGTGGAACTGGGGTGACGCCGAGGCGGGAAAGGCCGTCGCCGCCCAAATGCTCGAACTCGCCCGGGCGGCGGGGGACGCCCGGCTCGAGGGCCGAGCCCACGACGTGTTCTGCTGGGCCTACCTCTTCAGCGACCCTGCCGCGGCCAAGGCGAGCATCGACGCCGCCCGACCGCTCGCTGAGGCCACCGGGGACGCCTGGGTGCTCATGGACCACGCCTGCGAGGTCGCCTTCATCGCCATGCGGAGCGACGACCACGCCGAGATGGACCGACTGGTGGGCGACGCCCTCGCGCTCGCCGGGCGGCACGGCAGCGACTACTTCCTCAACTGGAACCGGTTCACCGAGGGGATGTCTGCCCTGCGACGAGGGCGGCTCCCGGAAGCCCGGGCGGCAGGGGAGGAGGGCCTGCGGCTGTCCAATGCCATCGGTGACGCCGTGGTCAAGTCCCTCGACGAATATCTGGTGGCCGAGGTCGCCCTGGCCGAAGGGGCGCCGCAGGCAGCCCTGGAGCGAGTGGACCGGGCGCTCGTCGACTGCGAGCGGGCCGGGAGCGACGTCTTTCTCGCCAGCCTTCTCGGCACCCGGGCGCGGGCGCTCATGGCCCTCGCCCATCGCGAAGCCCGAGCGGCCGCCCAGGTCGCGCTCCTGGCCGCCGAAAGCCTGAGCGACCCCTGGGTCCATGGCCCGGTGGCGCTGGCCTGCGCCCGGATCCTGATGGAGACCGGGGACCTGGCCGCTGCCGGCCTTCGCATCGACGAGGCCCGCCGCAGCGCCGCCCTGCTGGGCAGCCCCTGGCTTGCCGCCGTCGCCGACCACAGCGCCGGGCTCCTCGCCGCCACCGCCGGCGAAACGGACCGTGCCGAGGACCTCCACCATGCCGCTCTCGCCGCCGCCGTCGCCCACGGGTTCGCCCTCGTCGCCGTCGACTCGCTCGAAGGGATCGCCGCCGTCGCCGCCGCCGGCGAGAGCTGGGAGGAGGCGGCCCGCCTGATGGGGGCGGCCGTCCGCCGCCGGGACGAGCTCGGCTACCGCCACGACCGGGCGGTGGCCGCTCGCGCCGGGTACGCCGCCCGCCACGGACTGAGCGACGAGGCCTACGCGGCCGCCGTCGCTGAGGGATCGGCCCTGGCCTTCGATGCCGCCGTGGCTTACGCCAGCCGGGCTCGGGGCGAGCGCAAGCGTCCGTCCTCCGGATGGGCCAGCCTGACACCCACCGAGGTCGAGGTCGTCAAGCTCCTCGTCCAGGGGCTGACCAATCCCCAGATCGGTGGGCGCCTGTTCATCGGCCGGGGGACGGTCAAGACCCACCTCGCCCACGTTTTCGCCAAGCTGGGCATGACGACCCGAGCCGAACTCGCCGCCGAGGCGAGTCGCCGGGGGCTGTAACCCCGGAATCGCCCACCAATCCTTCGCCTTATCTGCCAGATGGCAGATGTAAACGGTGCCCGAGAGGATGACGCTCAGCACATGACGCGAATCAAGACCTCCATCGGATGCATCCTCATCTCCATGGCGGCGTCGCTCGCCGTCGCCGCCCCGCCCGTCTCGGCTCAGCCGGCCCTAGACGTCGCCGGCACCTGGCAGGCGATCGCGCTGATGACCACGTACCACCCATCGCCCACGGACCCGACGGTCGGTTCCTTCGAAGGAGTCGGGTCCGAGCTCTGGCAAGGGACCTGGACGGGCGTCAGTTCCTTCACGTTCCGGGGCACGGGCAATCTCGTCACCGGCGCAGGGTCAGGCACCCTCGAAGAGACATTGTTCGCCCGCTCCACCGACGGCGGGACAGGGACCGTGCGCTTCACCTGGGCCTTTACCGTCGGGCCCGACCTTCACATTCTGCTCCGGGGGCGGATCGTCGATGCCACTGGCGACTTCACCGGAGCACACGGCACCCTGGTGGCTGACGGCACCACGGTGGGCGGCTCCCTTTTCAGCGGCACCTATCACGGAGGCTGGAGCCGTCCGGATCCCTCGGCGACCTCCTCGTAACGCCCAGTCATCGCCTGACAAGCCACGGGCCCGACCCTCCTCCCGGAGACGTCGCAAGCCTCGATCTCGCGGTTGCGGGCTCCGCACCGTGAAGCCATGGGAGGAGGCCAGGATGGAAGACCGAGGACGGGCCTGGAGCAGTCACGGCATTGTCACCCCGAGGCTGGCAGAGGATTTCCGGGTGAGCGAAGGGGTGGAGGGGTCATCGGTGCAGCTGAGCGTCCCGTTTGCCAACCAGGGGCCGGCAACCGCCGAGGAGAACCGGCTCCGGCGAGGCGTGATCTCGCTGCCGGGCACGATCGCCCAGTCGATCACCGTGATGGCCCCCGCCCTGTCGGCGGCGTTCATCTCCTACCTGGCGGCGATCAAGGCCGGCGGCGCCACGCCGCTGGCCTACCTCCTGGCCATGGGCAGCTGCCTGGTGGTCGGGGGTGTGGTCAGCGGATTCGCCCTGCGCCTCCCGAGCGCCGGATCGCTCTACACGTACACCGTCCACGGACTCGGCTCGTTCTGGGGCTTCGTGGTGGGATGCACCTACCTGTTCGGCGGTGTTCTCGCCGGCGTGGCGGTGCTGGCCGGGTTCGCGGTGTTCACGAGCCAACTGATGGGCAGCCTCGGCGCCCCCACCTTCCTCCAGCAGTGGTGGCTGTGGTATGCGGTCGGCCTGCTCCTGTACTTCTTCCTGTCGTATTTCGGGATCGTGTTCTCGACCCGGACCCAGCTCGTCTTCACCGCCGCCACCATGGCAACGTTGCTGCTCCTCGCGGCGATCATCATCGGGAAGGGCGGTGCCCACGGGAATACCCTCGACGCCTTCCGTCCGGGCGCCGCCGGGGTCAGCTGGCCGCTCATCCTCGGTGGGCTGGCCTTCGGGATCTTCTCCTTTTTGGGCTTCGAGACGGCCGCGTCGCTGGCCGAGGAGACCCGCAACCCTCGCCGCAACATTCCGGCCGCAGTGATCGGCGCCGTTGTCGTCGTCGGCATCTTCTACGTGATCGTCACCTACGCCACCTCCATCGGCTACGGCGTCCGGGAGGCGACGACGGCCTGGCCCGAGAGCGCCGGCGGCCTCGCCGCCCTGACCCGCCGGTATGCTCCCTACCTCGGGGACTGGGTGCTGCTGGCCGGGACACTGGCCGGCCTGTTCAGCGGTCTGGCCACCCACAACGTGATGACCAGGGTCCTCTACGCCATGGGCCGGGAGGGCGTCTTCCCCCGGGTGGTAGGGAGGACCCATCGGACCCACCAGACGCCCCACGTGGCCATCTTCCTCAGCCTCATACTGCTCGGAGCGGTGGCTCCGCTCATGATCAGCGTCGCCAGCCCGGCGACGCGCGACGCGATCTCCGCTGCGCCCGGGCCGCTCTCGTCGGGCTTCTACCTCTTCGCCGCAGGGTTCACCATCGCCGCTCCCATGGGGATCTTCTGCCTCGTCGTGGTGTCCATCGCCGGCCTGCGCTTCGCCGTCACTTTCGATGGGCGCTGGCCGAGAGCCCGGTCAGCCGCCCTCTCCCTCGGGTCGCTGGTGGTCACGACGGTGGCGCTGATCGGCTCGCTCTACTACTCCTTCGCGGAGGCGGCCCCCGGCGCTGGCATCCCCGGCCCGTACCGCGCCGTTCCCGTCATCGGAGCGCTCGTGGTCATTGTTGCCGGAGTCGTGGCTCTCGTCCTCCGGAATCGCCGGCGAGATGCCTGGGAGAGGATGGGCGCGCTGTTCGAGTGACTTCAGGCGGTTTCGTCCGTCGAAGTCGTCGCAGGCGGACCCGAGCACCGACAAAATCCCTCGTCAGATCCACTCCAGGCCACGGAGCGAGACCAGCATGTACAGCTCCGACAGGGTTCAGGTTCCGACCTGTTCCTTCCTCGTCGCTGGCGGGTGTGAGCGCGGATCTTCTAACGGATCACCTGGCACGAGGCGCTACGAAGGGTCACCACCGATGACAGCGGACCCGCGAAATAGCAGGTCAGCGGCACGGCAGACCACCAGACGACACCACGCAACATGGCCACGGACAGCCTCGATCGGCTCATAACCCGAAGGTCGAGGGTTCAAATCCCTCCCCCGCCACCAAGTGAGGGATGAAGGCCCAGGTCACAGCACCTGGGCCTTCGGCCTTATCGGGCGCTTCTACCGGGTTCAGGCGGTCTTCTTCCGGGGCTTCTTCCGGCTTTCTACCGGGCTGTGGGCGGCCGGTAGAACGGCGTCGCGGGCGATGAGGTGTTCGAAGAGCTTGGCGGCGTCGGCCTGCATGCCCGGGAGGACGTGCTGGTAGGTCTCGATGGTGAAGGTCGGGCTGGCGTGCCCGAGTCGTTCGCTGACGACTTTGACGGGAACGCCGGCGGCGATGAGCAGGCTGGCATGGGTGTGGCGGACGCCGTGGAGGCGGATGACCCGCACGCCTGCCCGGTGAGAGATCCGCTCGAACGCCTGGGAGATGGCGTGGGGGTGGATGGCGGCGCCCTGGCCGTCGGTGAACATCCGATCCGACCGCTCGAGACCGATGGCCTGTTGTTCCACGTGCTGCCACTTCCGCCAGGCCGTGAGAACTTCGACGGTGCTGGGGTCGAGGTCGATGCGGCGGCGGCGTTACGGGTCTTGCCTCGGGTTTCGTGCACCTCATACCCGACGGCGACGAGGCCTCTGAAGGCCAGGAGCCATAGGGGAGCGAACAGGCGGTGGCCGGCGGCAGTCCGTAGAAACGCCTTGAGCTCCTCGGCGGTCCAAGAGTGCTGTTCGGGTGTCTGGATAGTGCGGAGGCGAGGGGCGCGGGCGACGAGGGCGACGTTGCGAGGGACGAGTCCCCGGCGGACGGCGTCGGTGAGCGCGCCGCGGATGACGAGGTGGATCTCGTAGACGGTCTTGGGGGCGAGCCCGGTAGAGCCGTCGGCGGGGTGGAGGAGCGATTCGTAGAGTGCTTCGAGATGCTGGGGGCCGAGTCGGCGGAGTCCGATCCGGCCGAGCGCCGGAAGGACGTGGAACAGATGCCCGCCGACCAGCTCCGGGTTCTGCAGGGCGACCTGAGGCGGAAGAAGCGGCCGCGGCATCCCGCCGGAGACGTCCATCGCGTACAGGCTCAGATGGCCCGAGAGGTTGGAGACGAAGGTGAGCGTGCCGTCCGCGAGCTGAGGCTCGACGTGGAGCCGGGCGGAGAGCAGCGACTCGATCCGGCTCGCGGTCAGGCCCGATCCAGAC
>JBOGFO010000066.1:0-2559 GCA_050743445.1 Acidimicrobiia bacterium | reverse complement strand
ACCTGGGCACGGCCGACCTGCGCAAGACCAAGATCGGTTTCGCCCGGCCAGATGAGGCCGTGACCTACGAGGCCATGAAGGAGAAGGGCCCGGCCAATGCGCCGCGCCATCCAGCACCTCGTGGAGGACCCGCTCTCGGAGCGGATCCTGTGGAAGGAGTTCCACGCCGGAGAGGCGGTAGTGGTCGAGGCCGAAGACGACGAGATCATCCTCCGTTCCGAGAAACCACTGCGTTCCGAGAAACCACAGGGAACCGAGGCCGGCCTGCGAGCGAGCGCCTGACCTACCTGTTCTGCGGCATCAGGATCAGACGGCCCGTCTCCTCGGTATCCAGCACGGCGCTGTCCAGCGACTCCGCCACCTCGGGCGCCACGAAGACACGGGTCCCCTCCACCTCGGCGACCTGGTCGTCGGCCACCGGTTCCTCCACGAAGCCGAACTGGTAGGGCGACTTCGTGTCGGAAGTGGCGGTGGCGTTGGCGAAGATGCGCACCCCGAAGTGGTCAGGCAGCCCCTGCTGGGCTCGCGCCCCGGCCAGAGTCGAAGCCGCGCTGTTTGTCACTTGAAGCATGGCGCTCCTTTCCTGTGGGGCCACGGCCCCATCCGCGCGGGCAAAGGGCCTCTCTACCCATTCGTGTCCTTGGCCACGCACGGAGCCGGCCCCCCGCTCGGTCACCAGCCACTCATCGGCGGGCCCAACTCTGCACCCTTGCGCTCGAGCGCACCGAGCAATCCGTGGAAGGACATGGCGAAGGCGGTCACACCGTCTTCGATTTCGGCCAATCGAGCAATAAGCCTAACGGTGAAACCGGGGGCATCGAATTCCCCGACGCTGCGCGCGGATCGAGGGCGAAAATTGGAAAAAACAACCAGTCGACCGATAGTTCATCCCCTGCGGGTCCTGTCATGTTGGGCTCGTGGTCTGTCATGTTGGGCTAAGGGTTCAGCGCCCCCGCAGGGCCGAGCCGATGCTCGGGGGGAAGATTGGTTGGAGACGAAACCGCTACGAGCTAAGCTAAACGCGCTTTCCAAATGCCATGCCTGCCTAGTCGGGCACTCACACCAACTGTAAGAAGGGGAGCAGACTCATGAAGAAGATCCTCGCTGGTCTGGCTATGGCGACCATGATTTCCGGAATCGTGGGGGTTCCCACGGTCGCCCTGGCCGAGGGGCAAGAGCCGGATGGGCCCCACTGTGCCGCTGTTGAAGTGCTCCCGCCGCAGTTTCCCGTCAACCCTGGGTGCGGAAACGGGAACTGACGGCTTCAGGGCGTAGAGCCCGCCAACGCTGTCACCAGATCCCCCGGCCCGCCGGGGATCCGCGCTGAGCCAGAGCGCTCCGAGGCCGGGGAGGGGGCAAGTCAACACTTGTGCCCGACCAGCCCACCAGTACGACATCGGTGGCGTCGGGCTCCGCTGCACCCGTTTCGACGTGGCTGTTGAGGCCCCCCCGCGGCCCATGCCGTCTCTTTCAGAGCATTTCAGCTCGGGGGCGCCGGGGTGTCCCACCGCTTCCTGAGCTTGGTGCTGCAAGCGGCATCGGAGGCCGCGATGCCGGTGAGGACCGCCAGCGGTGGCGACGGCGAGCGTCGCCGTTTCGGTGCATCGCTCAACCTGAGGTCGGCAGCCATGACGAACGCCTCCGCCTGCTGCAACCGTGTTCGCGCCTGGGCGGGTGTGCAGTCTGTGACCCTGAACGCTTCGACGATACCCATCCCCCTCTCGAGCCGGGGCGGTGCCGGCCTCACCCTGGAGCCAAGGGGCGACGTCGAGTGGTACGCCGGATCGTTAGCCCGGACCGTTCACTAAGCCGTTGGTGGCCAGGCAGCGCTCCACCACAGGGCGCCTAAGAAGAGGCACGCTGCTCGCGACCCCGGTGGGTCGCTGCGGATACGCGACCTGGTCGCGTATCCCCAGGACTACTGGGCGCTCTGCGTGCTCTCGGTGCTCTGGCCGGATGTAATCCGCGCGCACGTCAGGGCGCTGGCGCCACGGAGCGGGCAAACGGGAGCGGACTCTTGGCGCTTAGTCAGTGCCGCGACTTTCAAGGGCACCCGGGGAGAGGGCGGCGGCCACGAAGTCGAACGCCGCCGGGGTGACGCGGTTCCAGTAGCGGCGGGTGTGGCGCCCGTCGGCGTACCCGCCGGCCTGCGGTGGTTCGGGGAGCGCTCGCTCCAGGCGCCGGACACTGTCGTACAGGGGATCCTGGAGGCCGCACCAGAGGCCGATCCGGGTGCCCCGGAGGCTGTCGGTGGACCGGAAGACCCGGTCGCCGGATGACACCGCCGGGGAGAAGGCGGCGATGGCCCGGACGAAGCCGGGGAACGCCTCGCCGAGGCGGAGCACGCCGTAGCCGCCGAGGGACCATCCCCAGGCCGCCAGCCGCCCGGTGTCGAAGCCGCGTGCGGCGCACCACTGCGGCAGCTCCCCGTGGACCATCCGCTGCGGGTCGTCGCCGCTTGAGGGCTCCCAGCCCAGCCGGCCGCCGTCGGCGCCGGCCAGGACGAAGGGGGCCGCCCCCCGGGTCACGGCGTCGGACAGGAAGCGGCCCAACCCGAAC
>JBOGFO010000065.1:0-7558 GCA_050743445.1 Acidimicrobiia bacterium | reverse complement strand
GCGCAAGGAAGCCAAGGGGCACGGCGCCGGGGGCCGCATGGCCGGGGCGGTGGGCCCCGGCGACCGGGTGCTGGTGGTGGACGACGCCGTCACCACCGGCGGGTCGACGCTGGCCGCGGTAGAGGCGCTGGCCGACTACAGCACCGTGGTGGTGGGCGCGTCCTGCCTGCTCGACCGGGGCGGTGAGCTCGGTCAAGCCCTGGTGCGGCTGGGCATACCCTTCTTCCCGGTGCTGGGTGCCCCGGACCTCGGATTCGCCTTCGGGTCGTAGCCGGCGCGAAGCTAAACCGGCTCAGGCGCCGCGGGAAATGCCCGCTTTGCGGAGTACGTCGGCGGGGACACCCAACGCCCGCCATGCGGCGTGAGTGATGCCTTTCCGCTCCCCATAGCTCTTGGCCGCCGTGATGAACCCTTTTTCCAGCTCGGTCAGGTCGGTTTTCGCCTTGAGGCTCTCGAGCTCGGACTGCAGGTTCATTCGCTCCTGGATCAGATGCAGCCGGGTGAGCGGATCTGCTTCAGCCAACTTGACGTCGATGACGTCCAGGCGCCTCGTGATGGAATCAGTCGTGCGCTTGCGGCCGCGCTTGGGACGGTTCTTCTCCAGCGCCTCCAGATAAAGCCGCACCCCGCGGCCCTGCTCGCGACCCTCCGCGAGCGCAGCCTTGTGTTCATCAGACATCGGGGAACGCTTCCGCTTGGCCGGGGCCTGCGCCGTTGCACGCTTTGCTGCCATCTCGACTCCCTTATAGGCTTATTGCTTGGGTTTTATAGCATATATTTCCGGCGGCGGATAGGCTCGGGAGAATGGAACCCACCCACCGCCTGCTGGGACTCACCGACGACGAGTTCGACGACATCGTGGCGTTGCTCGGGCGCGACCCGACCGAGCTCGAGCTCGCGATGTACGCCGTCATGTGGTCGGAGCACTGCTCCTACAAGTCGTCGCGGCGCCATCTGTGCCGTTTTCCCACCGAGGCGCCCTGGGTTCTGGTCGGGCCGGGTGAGGGCGCCGGAGTCGTCGACGTCGGCGAGGACCAGGCCGTCGCCATCCGGATCGAGAGCCACAACCATCCATCGGCGGTGGAACCCCACCAGGGCGCAGCCACCGGGGTGGGGGGAATCATTCGCGACATCTTCTCCATGGGGGCCCGTCCCATCGCCTTGATGGATTCCCTGCGGTTTGGGCCGCTGGGCCCGGGGTCCGGGGTGTCCCCTGACCGCCCGGGGTCCGGGGTGTCCCCGGAAGTCGAGGCCAGAAACCGCTATTTGGTTGAAGGCGTGGTCTCGGGCATCTCCAGTTACGGCAATTCAGTCGGTGTCCCCACCGTGGGTGGGGAGATCGTTTTCGACCCCTGCTATTCGGCAAATCCCCTGGTCAACGTGCTGTGCCTGGGGGTGCTGCCCACCTCCCGGCTGGTCCTGGCCCGGGCCGAGGGGGAGGGCAACCTGGCCGTCCTGCTCGGCGCTTCCACCGGCCGCGACGGGATCGGGGGCGCCAGCGTCCTGGCCTCGGCCGGGTTCGTCGAGGGGCCCGGGGCCGGGGGTGTCCGCAGCGGACTCGAGGACAAGCGGCCGTCGGTCCAGGTGGGCGATCCCTTCGAGGAGAAGAAGCTCATCGAGGCCTGCCTGGCGCTGCTCGATGCCGGCCTGGCCGTCGGCGTGCAGGACCTCGGGGCCGCCGGCCTGTCGTGCGCCGCCTCGGAGACGGCGGCCAAGGTGGGCGCGGGGATGGACGTCGACATCGCCCGGGTGCACCGCCGGGAGCCGAACATGACCCCGGTCGAGGTGATGACCTCGGAGAGCCAGGAGCGCATGCTGGCCATCGTCCGCCCGGGAGACGTCGACGAGGTGCTGTCGTTGTGCCGGCGCTGGGAGATCCGCTCCGCCGTGGTCGGCAAGGTGACCGGCACGGGCCGGTTCCGGGTCTACGACGGCCTCTTCGACGGCGATTTCGGGGACACCCCGGACCCCGGCGATTTCGGGGACACCCCGGACCCCGGGGATTTCGGGGACACCCCGGACCCCGGGGATTCCGGGGACCCGGAAGCCGCCGAGCTGCTGGCCGACGTGCCCGTCGCCAGTCTGGGGGACGGGCCGGTGTACGACCGGCCCCTGGCCTGCCCGGAAGACCACGACGAGCGCCTGGCCTCCGATCCGTGGCCCAAGCTGTTCGGGCGCTTCCCCCCCGGCACCGACCTCGGCCCCGAGCTGTTCGGGCTGCTCGGCTCCCCCGGGGTGGGTGACTCGTCCTGGGTGTGGCGGCAGTACGACCACCAGCTGTTCCTCAACACGGTGGCCGGCCCCGGGGCCGACGCCGCCGTGCTCCGGCTCAAGGACGCAGGCTCGAGGAGCACCGACAAGGCGCTGGCCCTCACCACCGACGGCAAGGCCCGGTTCTGCCGCCTCGACCCCCGGGTCGGAGGCGCCCTGATGGTCCTGGAGGCCGCCCGCAACGTGGCCTGCACCGGCGCCCGACCCCTCGCCCTGGTCAACTGCCTCAACTTCGGGAACCCGGAGCATCCCGAGGTCATGTGGCAGTTCTCGGAGGTGGTCGACGGCATGGCCGAGGCCTGCCGGGAGCTCGAGATCCCGGTGGTCGGCGGCAACGTCAGCTTCTACAACGAGTCCGGCGGCGCCGACATCGACCCGACCCCGGTGGTCGGCCTGGTCGGCCTCATCGAGGGCCTGTCGAGCCCCCTGCCCACCGCCCGGCTGGGCGCCGGGGAGCGGATCCTCCTGCTGGGCACCACCGCCGCCGAGCTGGGTGGTTCGGAGTGGGCCTTCCGGCACGGGCTCGTCGACGGCCCACCTCCAGTGGCCGACCTGGAGGCCGCCTTCCGCCTCCATCCCCTGGTCGCCGGCCTGGTGGCCGACCGGCTGGTCGCCGGCGTGCACGACTGCTCCGACGGCGGGCTGGCTGTGGCCCTGGCCGAGATGGCCATCGCCGGTGGCTGTGGGTTCGCCGTGGGGGGAGCAGGCGATCTCGATGCGCTCCCGCCCGCCGCCATGTGCTTCTCGGAGTCGGCGAACCGGGTGGTGCTGTCGGTGGCCGCCGATCAGGTGGCCGAGGTCTTCGCCCGGTCCCGCTCCGCCGGGGTGCCCTGCGCCGAGCTGGGCATCGCCGGTGGCGACCGCCTGGCGATGGAGAACTGCTTCGACGTCGCCCTCGACGAGGCGGCGTCAGCCTGGCGCGACGCCCTCCCGATGGCGCTCGCGGCGGAGCTCCAGCTCCTGGAGTAGCTCGTCGGGCACGGACAGGTCCCCGAGCCCGGTCCCGAGAGCCAGGTCGGGCTTGTAGGCCCCGTGGTAGTCGCTCCCGCCGGTGGGGCACAGCCCCAGCTCGGCGGCCAGCCGGTGCCAGACGGCCCGCTCCTCGGGCTGGTACCGCCCGTACTCGCACTCCAGCCCGTCGAGGCCGGTGCTGGCCAGGCCGGCGATGAACTCACCGGCCGCATCCCGGTCGAGCCCGAGGGTCGTCGGATGGGCGAGGACGGCCACGGCTCCCGAGGCGTGGGCCAGCGAGATCGCCTCCGCGGGGGTCATCCGTTCCCGGCCCAGGTAGGCGGGCCGGCCGGTGGCCAGCCACAGGTCGAAGGCCGCCGGAAAGCTCTCCACGTAGCCCTTGCGCACCATGATGGCGGCGATGTGGGGCCGGCCCACGGTCCCCTCGCCCGCTTCGGCCAGGACCTCGTCCACCGAGATCTCCATGCCGTGGCCGGCCAGGACCTCCAGGATCCCCTCGTTGCGGACCGCCCGTCCCGCCCGCAGGCGGGCCAGCTGGTCCTGGAGCGGACCCGGGCCGTCCTCCAGGAAGTAGACGAGGAGGTGCATCCCCCCGACGCCCACCTCGCAGGCCAGCTCGCAGCCGGGCACCAGCCGGACGCCTGCCGCCTCCGCGGCCACCTTGGCCTCGGACAGCCCGGCGAGCGTGTCGTGGTCGGTCAGGGCGAAGGCGGACAGCCCGGCCCGGGCGGCCAGGGCCGCCAGCTGGGTCGGGGTGTCGGAACCGTCGGAGGCGACGGAGTGGGTGTGGAGATCGATCAAGTGGAGACGACCACTAGTCGTCCTCGCTCTGCTTGGCCGCGTCGGCCAGCCCGGCGATCTCGTCTATCACCGCGGCGTTGGCCAGCGTGGTCACGTCGCCGAGCTGGCGGCGCTCCGAGACGTCCTTGAGCAGGCGGCGCATGATCTTCCCCGAACGGGTCTTGGGCAGCTCGTTGGTGAAGACGATCGACGCCGGACGGGCGATCTTGCCGATCTTGTTGGCGACGTGGTCGCGGATCTCCTTGATGAGGGCCTCGTCGCCCTGGTCGGTGCCTTTGAGGGAGACGAAGGCGGCGATGGCCTGGCCGGTGCGGTCGTCGGCCCGGCCCACCACGGCCGCCTCGGCCACCTTGGGGTGGTCGACGAGGGCGGACTCCACCTCCAGAGTGGAGATGCGGTGACCGGAGACGTTCATGACGTCGTCGACCCGGCCGAGGAGCCAGAAGTAGCCCTCGTCGTCGCGCTTGGCCCCGTCACCGGCGAAGTAGATCCACTTGTTCTCCTCCGGCTTGGAGAACCGGCTCCAATACACCTCCTTGAACCGCTCGGGGTCCTTGTAGAGGGTGCGGAGCATGGCCGGCCACGGCTGGTTGAGCACCAGGTAGCCGCCACCCCCGAGAGGCACGCTGTCGCCGACATCGTCGACGATGTCGGCGCCCACACCCGGGAGCGGGAAGGTGGCCGAACCCGGCTTGCAGGCCGTCACGCCGGGCAGCGGGGCGATGAGGATCATCCCCGTCTCGGTCTGCCACCAGGTGTCCACGATGGGGCAGCGGTTCCCGCCGATGACCTCCCGGTACCACATCCACGACTCGGAACCGATGGGCTCGCCCACGGTGCCCAGCAACCGCAGCGAGGACAGGTCGTGCTTGCCCGGGTACTCGTCACCCCACTTCACGAACGTGCGGATGGCGGTCGGCGCCGTGTAGAGGATCGTGACCTTGTACTTCTCCACGATCTCCCAGAAGCGGTCCTTGTCCGGGTAGTTGGGGACACCCTCGAACATCACGCTGGTGGCGCCGTTGATGAGCGGGCCGTAGACGATGTAGCTGTGCCCGGTCACCCAGCCGATGTCGGCCGTGCACCAGTACACGTCGTCGTCGCGCAGGTCGAAGACGGCCCGGTGGGTGAAGGCGGTGCCCACCGCGTAGCCGCCGGTGGTGTGGACGATGCCCTTGGGCTTGGCCGTCGTCCCCGACGTGTAGAGGATGTAGAGCATGTGCTCGGAGTCGACCTCGACCGCCGGGCACTCCGGCTCCTGGCCGGGCACCAGGTCGTGCCACCAGATGTCGCGGCCGTCGGCCATCTGGACGTCGGCCTCGACACGCTTCACGACGAGGACCTTCTCCACCGAGGGCGTCTCGGCCAGGGCGGTGTCGGACATGTCCTTGAGGGGCACCACCGAGCCGTTGCGCCAGGCGCCGTCGCAGGTGATGAGCACCTTGGCCTCGGCGTCGTTGATCCGGTCGCGCAGCGAATCCGGGGAGAAGCCGCCGAAGACCACCGAGTGGGCGGCGCCCAGGCGGGCGCAGGCCATCATGGCCACCGGCAATTCAGGCACCATGCCCATGTAGATGGCGACCCGATCGCCCTTCTCGACGCCGAGGGACTTGAGGGCATTGGCGGCCCGGCAGGTCTCCTCGTAGAGGTCGCGGTAGGTGAGGGTGCGGGTGTCGCCCGGCTCGCCCTCCCAGTGGTACGCGACCTTGTCGCCCTGCTCGGCCAGGTGCTGGTCGAGGCAGCTCTCGGTGATGTTGAGGGTGGCGCCGACGAACCACTTGGCGAAGGGCGCGTCCGACCAGTCGAGCACCTGGTCGTGGGGCTTGCGCCACGCGACGGCCTCGGCCTGGGCGGCCCAGAACTTCTCGAGATCCTTGCCCTCCTCGTAGACGGGCTCCTTGAACCGCGCCTGGGCGGCGAACTCATCGGGGGACGGGAACTTCCGGTCCTCGGTGGACAGGGCTTCGATGCTGGGGTTCGTCACGGCGCGCACTCCTTGTTCTCGAAGGCGATCCTCTGTCTCGCACGGTAAGCGGGCATCGACCGGCGGAGCAAAATCACCGCAGGTCAGGAGCGGAAACTCCTGGCCAGGCCGAGGATCTCGGGGGTGTGGAGGGTGACCATCTTGGCCCCGACGTTGGCCGGAACCCGCCGCGCGGTGAGCCGGGAGACGGCCACCATGGTGAGGAAAGCGGCGGGGACCGACCAGGCCGCCGGCTGGGCCAGCAGGGCTTCGATCCATCCTGAAGTCTCATACCCCGACATGGTGAAGAGGATGGCTCCCGAGGCCATCCCGCCCCCGACGAGGAGGCCGGCGCCGGCGCCGGCGGCGGTGAGGCCCCGCCACCAGATGCCCAGGACCAGCAGCGGGCAGAAGCTCGAGGCGGCGATGGCGAACGCCCAGCCGACGAGCAGGTTGATGTCGAAGCGTTCCACCAGCAGCCCGAAGGCGATGGCCACGGTGCCGGCCACCGCCGCGCCCCGGCGGAAGTCGCTGACCTGGCCCTTGAACACATCTTGGGCCAGGGCGCCGGCCACCGAGATCAGCAACCCCGAAGCGGTCGAGAGGAACGCGGCGAAGGCCCCCGCCGCGACCAGCCCCGACAGGAGCTCCCCCGCCAGCCCGGGGAACACCCGGCCGGGCAGGGCGAGCACCACGGTGTCCGTCGCCCTGGTCAGGTAGAGGTCGGGGGTGTACAGCCGGCCGAGAGCGCCATAGATGGCGGGGAAGATGTAGAAGGCGCCGACGAGGACCAGCACGATCAGCGTCGTCTTCCGGGCGGCCCGGCCATCAGGGTTCGTGTAGAAGCGGACGAGGATGTGGGGCAGCCCCATCGTCCCCAGGAACGTGGCCAGCATGAGCGAGTACGTGTGGAACAGCGGGTGGCTCCGCTCATCGCTCACCGGGCCGAACGGACGGCTCCAGGTGCGGCCGTCACCGTGGGGCAGGCCGACGGCGTGAGGGGCGGCGGCGCCGGCCGGGAAGGTGATCTCGGACCCGGCGGTGACCGTGTGCGGACCGGTCGACAGCGTGATCGGGGACGGCTCGTCCGGCCCGATGCGCCGACCGTCGAGCTCACCTCGGAGGCGGACGGCCGTCGCCGTCTCGACCTCGAACCGGGCGTCGACCCGCACGTCGACCACGGTCTCGGTCTGGAACCGCACCGGAGCGGGGGCGGTGAGGCTCGGCGACTCGTCGGCCTGGTAGTGGAGCAGCAGGATGACCGCCGGCAGCGAGATGGCGGTGACCTTCACCCAGTACTGGAAGGCCTGCACGAACGTGATTCCCTTCATCCCGCCGAAGAACACGTTGGCGGTGATCACGGCGCCGACGCCGATCACCCCGACCCAGTACGGCGTGCCGAGGATGGTCCGCAGGGTCACCCCCGCGCCCTTGAGTTGGGGGAGCAGGTAGAACCAGCCGATGAGCAGCACGAAGGTGGTGGCCAGGCGGCGCACCACGAGCGAGTCGAGCCGTCCCTCGGCGAAGTCGGGGATGGTGTAGGCGCCGAAG
>JBOGFO010000064.1:0-4965 GCA_050743445.1 Acidimicrobiia bacterium | reverse complement strand
CCGAGGAGGAGTACGAGCTCTGGGACGGTGAGATCGTGGTGAAGGGCCAGCCGTCCCTATGGCACGAAGCGCTCCGTGCCGGTCTGCTGGCGCAGCTCCACCGGCAGCTCCCAGTTCATCTCACGATTGCGGTCTCATCGGTAGTTGGCGATGAGACCACCTCTCCCCGTTCGGACGGCTCGGTCCTCGATGCCAGTGCCGATCCTCCCGCCACCCTGGTCTGGATCGAGGTCGTCTCACCAGCCGACCTGCGTCGGCGCGACGACCGTCGGGTCGGCGAGCGCCGCCGGCGCTTTCTCTTCGACCACGGTGTGCACCAGCTCTGGGCCCTCACCGACTCCTTCGGCGCCGTCACCCTGACCGTGCTCGCTCCCGACGCCGCCGCCCAGGCCTTCGCCTCCCCCGCCAAGGTGGCGCTCCCGGTCCGTGACGCCACCACCGAGCACGTGGTCACCATCGACCTCGAGGCCCTGGAAGACGCCGGCTCCCGGGCCGGAAGCGCCTAACGAACCGGGGTCGCCCCGCCCAGAGTTGCGTGAGGTCAGGGTCGAATTCGGTGGGCGGGCGATGGCATCGAAGTCTCGCTCTGCCCCCAACCGCTTGAGCCCATCGAGGTGATCCTCGGCGGCACCGTCTGAGACTCCGGACGGCGGACCAACAAGCCCGGTAAATATGTCGGAATACCGATGATAGAATCGGTATTCCATTGTTATTATCGGAATTCTATTAGGACGCCGTGATGGACGTGACCAACCCTCTCCGCTCCCTGACCCCGACTGTCGATGCCGACGTATTGGCCGTACTGGTGAAGACCCACGCCCCGCTGACCGGGGCTCGCGTCCACCAGCTCGCCGGTCGGTCGTACGCCCAGGTCCGTCAGGTGCTCCACCGCCTCGTGAACGACGGCCTGGTGGAGGCAGTTCGCCATGGTAAGGCCGTCTCCTACACCCTGAACCGCGACCACGTGCTCGCGGCCGCGCTCGAGCAGGCGGCCGGTGCCGACGCCGAGACGGAGCGCCGGCTCCGGTCGGCCTTCGCCACGTGGTCACCAGCGCCGACTGCGGCCGTTCTCTTCGGGTCGTTCGCCCGCCGGGACGGAGGAGCCGACAGTGACGTCGACCTGCTTCTCATTCGTCCCGACGATGTTGACGAAGACGATCCCGCCTGGACCGCGCGACGCTACGAAGTCTCCCGTTCGATCGCACGGTGGACAGGCAACACCGCTCAGATCGTAGAACTCACGGACGAGGAGCTCGCCAAGGCGGTGCGCCGGCGCGACAAACTCATCGCCAACCTCCGGCGGGATGGCCAGGTACTCATCGGCCCCGACTTGTCCTCCCTCCTCGGTCGGCCGGTGGCCAGGAGGTCGCGATGACCCAGCCGGCGGACCGAACCCAAGCGTGCGGTGCCGCCGAGGCCCGGACCCGCCTGCGCCAGGCGGAGCTCTATCTCGAAGTCGCCAGGGTCGTCTTGTCGGAAGAAGCCGCTGAGCACGCCACCGTCGCCACCGGGAATGCCGTCCTGGCGGCCATTGCCGCGGCTGACGCCATCGCCTGCGCAAGTGCCGGAGCCCGGTACCGGGCCAACGACCACCGGCGGGCCGCCGAGTACCTCGAGCAAGTAACCGGCGACGTGACGCTCGCCGGCTTGCTCCGTGACGTCATCGACCTGAAGGACGTCGGCCACTATGGACTGACGAACGTCACGGTCAGCCGGGCCAAGTCCGCCGTGCGCAAGGCCAAGATGCTCCTGACCGCAGCCCGCGAACGGGTGCGATAGCCAAACCACCGGATGGGCCATCGAGGTCGGGCTCGCGCCTTTCGGTCGGGGCGGTCTCCTGGGCGAGCGTCAGTCGGCGTTGACCTCGCGGCACTCCCGGACGACGAGCAGGCCGGCGGCCAGGGCGCCCTTGGAATCCTTCTTCTCCGTCGCCTCCCGCAGCGCCTTGCGGGCGTCGTAGAGGGCGTCGTAGCGAGGATCCTCGTTGGCCGCCTGGGCGGCGAGCTGTTCCTTGTCCTTCAGGAAGTTGATCCGGTCGGCCTCGGGCCGGACGTCGTCCTCGGTCAGGCCCCGGCAGGCGCCACGGGCGGCCTGCTCACCGGGCCCGGCCTCTGGGCCGCACGCCAGCGGCGACAGGGCCAGGACGGCAGCGATGACAGCGGTGCAGCGGGATCGGGAGGACTGCATACCCGACTCTCTACCACTCGAGCGGGAGGTTCTCCTCTTCCTCGTCGACCAGGAACCAGTCGGCGGGGACGTCGCGAGGGGCGGGGGACCAGCCGAGGACGGCGTCGTCGCCCGAGGTCTCCTCGACCAGGCGCAGCACGTCGTCGGGGTCGGGGCACTCGATCTCGATGGCCCAGCGCAGCGGACCATCGACGTCGTCCCAAGCGAGGGAGAGGGTCTCGGCCAGGTGGGCGGCCTCGGCCGTCGCCTGCGCCTGCTCCCAGAGCATCCGGCTCTCCACTACGCCGGTTCCCCAGACCACAACTCGCATCGGAGTGTCCTTTCGATGTTGCTCCCTGCCATGGGTATCGGTCGTGGGGGGGCATTTCTTGAGGGGGTGCGAAAATAAAGGCTCATGACGGGACAAACCCTCTTCCGGAACGTCGACACCCAGGTTGACTTCGTCGAACCGGCAGGTTTGCTCCCCATCTCAGACGGGGCCCCATGACGCCCGACCTGCTGCTGCTCCACTACCACGAGATCGGCCTCAAGGGCCGCAACCGGCCCCGGTTCGAGCGCCAGCTCAAGCACAACCTGGAGCGGGCGCTGGGTGACTCGGCCGGCCGGGTGCGCCTGGTGAGCGGCCGGGTCGAGGTGCTCGACCCCAAGCCCGATGCCGTGGACCGGGCCTGCCGGGTGTTCGGCGTGGCCAACGTCAGCCCCGTCCGGCTCGCCCCCGCCGACCTCGACACCATCGTGGGCCGGGCCGTCGAGGTGGCCCGCGAGGTCGACGCCGCCACCGGCTTCGCCACCTTCGAGGTCCGGGCCCGGCGCGCCCGCACCGCGTTCTCGTCCACCTCCCAGGTGGTCAACGAGGTGGTGGGCGACGCCATCCGGACCGGGCTCGCGAAGCGGGTCGACCTGTCGAACCCGGACATCTCCGTCCGCATCGAGATCGTCCACGACAAGGCCTACATCTCCGCCCTCAAGCTGCCCGGTCCCGGCGGGTTGCCGGTGGGCACCGGGGGCACGGTGGTGGCGCTGCTGTCGGCCGGCATCGACTCGCCGGTGGCGGCCTGGCGGATGATGCGCCGGGGCGCCGACCCGGTCGCCGTCCACTTCCACGGCCAGCCCTTCACCGACCGGTCCTCCGAACGCAAGGTGGAGGCGCTGGTGGACGTGCTGCGGGAATGGGGCTACCGCCGGTCGTGGTGGTCGGTGCCCATGGGCGAGGCCCAGCGGGAGATCACGCTGTGCGCCCCCTCCCCGTTGCGGGTGCTGCTCTACCGCCGCCTCATGCTCCGGGTGTCGGAGGCCATCGGCGCCGAGCACGGCGCCCTCGGGGTCGTGACCGGCGAGAGCCTCGGCCAGGTCGCCTCCCAGACCCTCGAGAACATGGCCGCCGTCGGGGTGGTGGCCACCCTGCCCCTCCTGCGGCCCCTGGTGGGGACGGACAAGGTGGAGATCATCGACGAGGCCCGGCGCATCGGCACCTACGACACCTCGGCCGAGGCCCACCAGGACTGCTGCACGCTCTTCGAGCCCCGGGAACCGGCCACCCACGCCACTGCCGCCGAGCTCGACCAGGCCGAAGCGGGCTACGACGTCGCCGCCCTGGTGGCCGACTGCGTCGAGCGGGCCGAGCGTCGCCTCCGGGCCGGCGCCTGATGTTCGACTACCACCTCCACCTGCTGCGCCACGGGGAGGACGGGCCCTACACCAAGGAAGCGGTGATCGGGTACGCCGAGGCCGCCGCCGCCCGGGGCGTCTCCGAGATCTGCCTGACCGAGCACCTCTTCCGCTTCCGCCAGGCCGACCGGCTCCTCGCCGGCTGGTGGGACGCCGACCCCGACGGGGTGCTGCGGTCCCAGACCGCCGCCTACTGGGCCGAGCACGCCACCGGCGACCTCGACACCTACGCCGGCGCCGTGCTCGCCGCCGCCGCCGACGCCGGCGGTGACCGGCCCCGGGCCCGCATTCTCCTGGGCCTGGAGGTCGACTACTACCCCGGCCGGATGGACGAGGTCGCCGGCCTGCTGGCCGGCTACCCCTTCGACCTCCTGCTCGGATCGGTGCACTGGCTCGGCTCGTGGGGCTTCGACCAGATCGGCGAGCCGGCCGTCGACCGGGTGTGGGAGGCCCGGCAGGCCGAGGCGGTGTGGGACGCCTACACCGGCGCCTTCGAGGAGCTGGCCGCCACCCGCACCACCGACGTCCTGGCCCACCCCGACCTGGCCAAGGTCAGCGGGGTGCGGCCCGCCGGTGACCCGGCCCCGTGGTGGGACCGCCTGGCCAAGGCGGCGGCCGACAACGACCTGGCCGCGGAGATGAACAGCGCCGGTTGGCGCAAGCCGGTGGGCGAGGCCTATCCCGCCCCCGGGCTGCTGGAGAGGTTCCGGGCCGCCGGGGTTCCCGTCACCACCGCCTCCGACGCCCACGAGCTCGCCCTGGTGGCGGACGGCATCGACCGCCTCCGTCCGCTGCTCGACGCCGCCGGCTACTCCGCGCTGGCCGCGTTCCAGGAGCGCAGCCGGTCTGCCCGCAGGCTCTAACCTTGCGAGCAGTGGAAGATCACAGCTCCCGTCGCCGCTAGCCACCGAGGACCCATGGCCTCCCTCTACGAGTTGGCCCGTTCCCACACCCGGCTGGCGGGCGACGACCTGGCCCATCTCCAGCGGCTGACGGCGTCCTGGGGGATGCTGGCCGACCTGTGCTTCGCCGACCTGCTCCTCATGGCCCCCATGGCGGGGGAGGAGGGCCACCGGTTCGTGATCCTGGCCCAGGTGCGGCCCACCACCG
>JBOGFO010000063.1:0-3038 GCA_050743445.1 Acidimicrobiia bacterium | reverse complement strand
TGCTCACCCAGCTCTCCGCCGGGGCGTTCGGGTCCCACCTGGCGCTGCGCGCCCTGGCCGGTGAAGGGGTGGCGGCCACCCTGGCTCCCGCCAACGCCCTGGTGGCGCTCGGTCTCGGGCTGCTGGCCCTGGCCGCCAGCCTCGCCCACCTGGGCCGCCCCCTGCAGGCGTGGCGGGCCGTCATCGGACTGCGCCACTCCTGGCTGTCCCGGGAGATCGTGGCCTTCTCGGCCTTCGCCGGCCTGGCCGTGGCCTACGCCGGCGCCCTCTGGCTCGGACCGGCCGAGCTCGGTGCGGCCCGGGACGGCCTCGGTGTCCTGGTCGCCGGGGTCGGCGCCTTCGGCGTGGGCTGTTCGGTGATGATCTACGCCGTCACCGGCCGGCCCTGGTGGGGGAGGAAGCGCACGGCCGTGCGCTTCGCCCTCACCGCCGTCGCCTGTGGCCTGGCCACCACGCTGGCCGCGTCGCTGGCCGGGGCCCTGGTCCAGGGCGGTGAGGCCACGGCGCGGGCCGCCACCGGCGCAGCGGTGCCGTTCGCTCTGCTGGTGGCGGCGGCCATGAGCCTGAAGCTCGCCGGGGAAGGCGCCTTCCTCCTCCGGGCCAGGGAGAGCACCGCGCCGGAGACCGACCTCGACCGCAGCGCCCGCCTGCTACTGGGCCCGGACCTGGGCGGGCTCACCCGCTGGCGCTTCGGCCTCGGCCTGTCCGGCGGGGTCGTCCTGCCGCTCGTGGTCGCCGCCCTGTGCGCCACACCGGACCCGTCGCTGGGTGCGGGCGACCTCCTGGCCGTCGCCGCCGCGCTCGGCATCGTGGCCGGCGAGCTCTGCGAACGGGCCGGCTTCTTCGCCGCCGTCACCTCGCCGTCCATGCCCCGCGAGCTGCCGTGATCGATACGGACCGGGTCGCCGGCCGGCTGCGGCGGCGCGACGGGCACCTGACCGACGAGCTGCGCCGGGAGCACGGGGGGTTCGGCCTCGGCCAGGTCCCTGTCCGGCTCAAGCCCACCGCCACCACGTCGATGGTCTGCGGGTTCTGCTCCACGGGCTGCTCCCTCGACGTCCACCTGCGCGACGGAGCCGCCGTCAACCTGTCCCCATCGGACTCCTATCCGGTCAACCTGGGGATGGCGTGCCCCAAGGGCTGGGAGGCACTGACGCCCCTGCGCTCACCCGACCGGGCCACCACCCCCTTGCGGCGCAACGCCAAGGGGCACCTCGAGCCGGTCGGCTGGCCGGAGGCCCTGGCCCTCTTCGTCGACCAGGTCCGGGCTGTCCAGGACCGCCACGGCCCGGCGGCGGTGGCCTTCCTCGGCACCGGGCAGATGCCGACCGAGGAGCTGGCGTTCCTCGGCGCGCTGGCCAAGTTCGGCATGGGGATGGTCCACGGCGACGGCAACACCCGCCAGTGCATGGCCAGCTCGGTGGTGGCCTACAAGGAGACGTTCGGCTTCGACGCCCCGCCCTACACCTACGCCGACTTCGAGGCCTCCGACGTCATCGTGCTGTGGGGCTCCAACCTCTGCGTGGCCCACCCCATCCTGTGGGAGCGGATCTCCCGCAACCCGCACCATCCCGAGATCGTGGTCGTCGACCCGCGTCGCACCGAGACGGCGGTGGCGGGGACCCACCACGTGCCCCTGACGCCGAAGTCCGACCTGGCCCTGGCCTACGGGCTCGCCCATCTCCTGATCGCCGGGGGCCATGTCGACCGGGACTTCGTGGCCGCCTCCACCTCCGGCTTCGACGCGTTCACCGGGCACGTGGCCGCCTGGCCGCTGGAGCGGGTGGTAGCCGAGACCGGCATCCCCGCCTGGGACCTCGAGGCCCTGGCGGAGATGATCGGGCGGGGTGAGCGGGTGAGCTTCTGGTGGACGATGGGTGTCAACCAGAGCCACGAGGCGGTGCTGACCGCCGAGGCGATCATCGCCCTGGCCCTCATGACCGGCAACATCGGCCGGCCCGGCACCGGGGCCAACTCGGTCACCGGCCAGTGCAACGCCATGGGCAGCCGCCTGTTCGCCAACACCACCAACCTCTTCGGCGGCCGCGACTTCACCACCGGCGGGGACCGGGCCGACGTGGCGGGGATCCTCGGGATCGACCCCGGCCGCATCCCCGCCGAGCACAGCCTGGCCTACGACCAGATCATCGAAGGGATCGTCGCCGGCCGGATCCGGGGGCTGTGGGTGGTGGGCACCAACCCCGCCCACTCCTGGATCAACCGTTCCCACCTCGACGACGTCCTCGACCGGCTCGACTTCCTCGTCGTCCAGGACATGTACGCCGGCACCGAGACGGCCCGCAAGGCCGACCTGGTGCTGCCCGCCGCCGGCTGGGGGGAGAAGGAGGGGACGTTCATCAACTCGGAGCGCCGGGTCGGGGTCATCAAGCAGGTGGCGGCGGCCCCCGGGCAGGCCCTGGCCGACTTCCACATCTTCCGGCTCCTGGCCGGCGCCTGGGGCTGCGACGACCTGTTCGCCGAATGGACCTCGCCGGAGGCGGTGTTCGGGATCCTGCAGCGGCTCTCACGCGGGCGGCCGTGCGACATCACCGGCATCGATGGCTACCGGATGCTCGACGACCACGGCGGCGTGCAGTGGCCGTTCCCGGCGGGCGCCGAGCCCGCACCGAGGGCCGAGCGGCGGCTGTTCGCCGACGGGCGCTTCCACCATCCCGACGGGCGGGCCCGGTTCTGCTTCGGTGACTCCCGGCCGCCGGCCGAGGCCACCAGCCGCCGATATCCGCTGGTGCTTCTCACCGGCCGGGGCTCCGCCGCCCAGTGGCACACCCAGACCCGCACGGGGAAGTCGGCGCTCCTGCGGGCCCTGGCCCCCGGCGAGGCCTATGTCGAGGTGGCCCCGGCCGACGCCGACCGCATCGGGGTGGCCTCGGGGGAGCGGGTCATGGTCCGGTCCCCCCGGGGCTCGGTGAAGGTTCGGGCCTTCGTCACCCCCACGATCGCCGCCGGCCAGGTCTTCCTGTCGATGCACTGGCCCGAGACGAACCTGCTCACCCAGCCGTCGTTCGACCCGTCGTCCC